>JBELIG010000013.1:0-31628 GCA_042091035.1 Sphingobacteriales bacterium
ACATCTAACTGTTGATTGAAGACGATCTCTCCTGTGTTTGGATCTACATTTTTTGGTCCTTCCAGGTCCTTGGGGAAGTCTGGACGGTTGTTTTCTGTTGTGCTGTTAACTGGTTTAAAGAAAGCACACGAACTTGCGAATATTAGAATGAAAAATAATCCAAAAAATGATGGAGTATTATTCCCATTCAATTGTCGCTGGTGGTTTTGTACTAATGTCATAAACAACTCTGTTTATACCTTTTACTTTATTTATAATTTCACTGGATACTTCAGCCAGGAATTCATGGGGTAGTTTACTCCATTCGGCTGTCATACCATCAACTGAATTTACGGATCTAAGTGCAACTGCTCTTTCATAAGTTCGTTCATCACCCATGACACCTACAGATTGTACTGGAAGTAAAATCACGCCTGATTGCCAAACTTCATCATAAAGCTTGTGTTCTTTTAATTTTGATATAAATATATCATCAGCTTCCTGAAGTATATTTACCTTATCTATGGTTATATCTCCTAAAATTCGAATTGCTAGTCCAGGTCCAGGGAATGGGTGTCTTCCTAGGATGTGCTGTCCAATATTTAAAGACTTTCCGACACGTCTAACCTCATCTTTGAACAACATACGAAGAGGTTCCACAATTTCTAGATCCAATTTTTCAGGAAGCCCTCCAACATTATGATGTGATTTTATAGTAACAGAAGGTCCATGGACGGATACTGATTCTATAACATCAGGATAGATCGTTCCTTGACCTAAAAATGCGATGTTATCCATCTTTTTTGCTTCGCGCTCAAAGACTTCTATGAAAACGCGTCCAATGGCCTTACGCTTTTGCTCGGGATCACTAATATCTCTTAAGGCCTCGTAGAATTCTTCTTGTGCATTAATCCCATATACTTGCAGACCGAGGCCATTATATGATTCTAATACTTGTTCGTATTCATTTTTTCTTAGGAGTCCGTTGTCAATGAAGAAACAATGGAGACGTTCACCAATAGCCTTTTGCAGAAGGACTGCTGCAACAGTAGAGTCAACTCCTCCGGAAAGACCCAATAGCACTGATTTATCTCCAACTCTTTCTTTCAATTTGGCTACTGTTTCCTCAATATAGGATTCAGGCGTCCAAGATCCAGAGCATGCGCTAATGTCGAGAATGAAATTCTTGAGTATAACACTACCTTCTAGGGAGTGCGTTACTTCTGGGTGGAATTGTAAGGCATAAACAGCATGGTCGAATTTGCCTTCTTTTGCCCCATATGCTGCAACTTCAACATCGTTAGTGCTGGCTAATATTTCGAAGTCATTTCCTATTTCAAAGATTGTATCACCATGTGACATCCAAACTTGTGAAGATTTAGAAACGTCTTTGAATAGGGGAGAGTCTTGTTTTTTTACTTCGAGTGAAGCTTTTCCGTATTCTCTTTTTTGTGATCGTTGCACTTTGCCTTGATAATTGTGTGCTAGGTATTGGGCACCGTAACAAACACAAAGCAGAGGTGTCTTACCAATATAACGATCCAAATCAACTTGAGGAGCATTCTCCTGTAGAACAGAGAAGGGGCTACCTGAAAGGATAACACCTTTTACAGACTCATCCAGCTCAACTTTTTTGTTAAACGGATGAATTTCACAATATACATTAAGCTCTCTAACTCGGCGAGCTATCAACTGAGTGTACTGAGAACCGAAATCTAAAATTATTATCTTTTCATTCATAAGTCTTATTCCCTAAGGGCTCAACAAGTGTGTAAATAAATGTAATAAATATTTATTGACTTAACTAAATTAGTTAAGGTTTCATTCAATTAATTCTGCTTCATCGAGGATATAGATCAAATAATCTAAATCCGTATCATTCAACCTTAATTTTCCTCTAAAACTAAGTTGTTCATCGAGTTTCAATGCACGTTTTGGCTCATTTTTCAGTTGTATATCCAGTATCGATTCTAAGCCAGCTTGGCCACAGAAAAAGCACTGACTATAAGGAAATGCAGATAAAATAAATATCTCCTCATTGCCAGTTTCTGCAACTGGAATCATATATCCATCTATCCGGATTTCTGATCCATCATAAGCAAGTGGACCAGCTCCAAATACAGGGTATTCGATATAGGATTCAAGTGTATCATTCATTTTGTTTTCAAAACTAATATCTGAAAGGATTTTCCAACTTAAGTCAAGCGGTTGTTCTGAAGTGGATAGGCTGTCTTTGAGTACTTTAGTGCGAAGTCGAATGGAGTCTTGCTCTTTGCCAAGGCTTATAATCGGCATGCTGTCTGTTGGGGGGGTAGAAGCCGTATCCGTCATGATGGTTGGAGTATCCTGAATTACAGGTCTTTTATCATCGGTACAGGCATGTAATATCAATATGATTATTGACAGCTTGATCAGTTTATTCATCTTGGTCAGATTTATAAAATAACAAAAGGGAAATGAGCAATCATTTCCCTTTGCTTTGTAAAAGAACAATAAATTACTTTACTGCGTTTACAATAGCTTTGAACGACTCTGGGTTGTTCATTGCTAAGTCAGCTAATACTTTTCTGTTAAGCTTGATATCCTTTTGATTCATCAAGTAGATAAATCTAGAGTAAGACAAGCCTTCTAGGCGTACTGCTGCATTGATACGTGCTATCCAAAGTCTTCTGAAGGCACGTTTCTTTTGTCTTCTGTCACGGTAAGAATAAAGCAATGCTTTTTCTATCGCGTTTTTAGCTGAAGTATATAATTTACTTCTTCCACCAAAGTAACCTCTGGCTGCTTTCATAATCTTCTTGCGTCTCTTTCTAGACGCAACGTGATTTACTGATCTAGGCATAAGTTATTCTTTTGTTCGTTATAGGGGCATAAGCTCTTTTCCTATAACCTCGTCAAAAAATTAAATTCCCAATAATTGCTTGATACGTTTTGAGTCAGCTTTGCTAACTAAAGTTGCACCTCTTAGACGTAATTTAGCCTTCTTAGACTTTTTACGCATTAGGTGAGACGTACGAGCTTGAAAACGCTTCAACTTTCCAGACCCGGTTACTCTAAATCTCTTTTTCGTACCGGAGTGAGTTTTCATCTTAGGCATCTCAAAAATTTTATTATAAAATGAGTTGCAAAAGTAAAAAAAAAAGAGCTAATCTTCAATGATTAGCTCTTTTTATTTATTTCTTTTTCTTCGGTGAGAGAATGACATTCATTCTTCGTCCTTCCATTCTAGGAAGGGCTTCTGCACCTCCGTACTCTTCAAGTTCTTTTAAGAAACGTAAAAGAATAAGTTCTCCACGTTCTTTAAATACAATTGTTCTTCCTCTAAACTGAACAAAGGCTTTAACCTTAGCACCATCTTCGAGGAATTTTTTGGCATGCTTAAGCTTGAAATCAAAATCGTGTTCATCTGTATTTGGACCGAAACGAATCTCTTTAACAACAGTTTTTGCTGATTTTGCTTTTAGCTCTTTCTCTTTCTTCTTCTTATTGTAAAGGAATTTCTTGTAATCAATGATCTTTACAACAGGAGGTGTCGCTTTAGGAGAGATTTCAACCAAATCCAAGTCCGCTCTGAATGCCCAATCTAGGAGTTGCTTCGTTGTGAATATACCAGGAGTTACATCTTTTCCTGCAGAATCTGATATAATTGCAAAATCCTCTCCAACTAGACGCGCTTCAGGAACTCTAATTTGTTTGTTGATTCTAAACTGCTCTTGTTGCTGTCTTCTGTTGTTATTCCTATCTCTCTTTCTAGCCAATAGAATTGTTTTTTTTTCTGAAAATTGTACTATCTAAAAGTGTTTAGATATTTAATAATGACAAAACTAATAAAGAAAGTGGAAAGAAAAATACTTTCCACCTATAATTTATTATTTCTATTAATGAAACATCTATTTAATGCATAAAATTCCTAAGATGTTTATTTGTCACTTGTTGTTTCAGAAACCTTATCCTCTTTGATAATGATATTATTTTCTTTATCAATGGTGGCCGTAAGGGTAGAAGAGGAAGCTGGGTTGTTATTTAGAATAAAGTCTGCCAGCGGATCTTCAATATATTTCTGTACTGCACGGTTAAGTGGTCTTGCTCCAAATTGTGGGTCATACCCCTTTTCTGCAACAAAATCTTTAACCTTTTTGCTTAGTTTGAATTTATAGCCAAGATTTTCGATTCTCTTGAACAAATCTTTCAGAGTGATATCTATAATCTTAAAGATTTCATCCTTACCCAAGGAATTAAAGATTACTACATCATCTATTCTATTCAAGAATTCAGGAGAGAACGTACGTTTTAGTGCATTCTGAATCACACCTTTTGAATGATCTTCTGAATTCTCTTTTCTAGCAGAGGTGTTGAATCCAACTCCTTGTCCAAAGTCCTTCAAGGTTCTAACCCCAATGTTTGAGGTCATTATGATCAGTGTATTTTTAAAATCTACTTTCCTTCCTAGACCATCAGTAAGTTGGCCGTCGTCAAGTACTTGGAGTAGTATATTATATACATCTGGGTGTGCCTTTTCGATTTCATCTAACAAGATAACAGAGTATGGTTTCCTTCTTACTTTCTCTGTCAATTGTCCACCTTCTTCATAGCCTACATATCCTGGAGGCGCACCAATCAAACGACTGACAGCAAATTTCTCCATGTATTCACTCATGTCAATTCGAATTAGCGAATCTTCTGAGTCAAACATATATTTAGCTAAGCACTTGGCCATTTCGGTTTTACCAACCCCTGTAGGACCTAGGAAAATGAATGTTCCAATAGGTTTCTTAGGATCTTTAAGACCAATACGATTTCTTTGAATCGCTTTGACAACTTTTGATACCGTTTCGTTTTGACCTACAATGTAATTCTGTAGATCTTTACCCATATTTATGAGCTTCTTGCTTTCTTTTTGAGCAACTCGATTCAAGGGGATACCCGTCATCATTGAGACTACTGCTGCAATATCCTCATCATTAACAGGATATTTTTTGACTTTGGATTCTTCTTCCCATTGTCTCTGGGCTTGCTCAAGCTCTTTTTGCTTATTAGACTCATGGTCTCTAAGGTCTGCAGCTTTTTCGTACTGCTGATCTTTTACAGCCTTAGTCTTATTTTCTTTGATAAGCTCGATAGCTTTTTCTAGTTCTTCTATATAAGGAGGAACATGGATGTTGTTCAGGTGCACTCTTGCTCCAACTTCATCAAGCACATCAATCGCTTTATCTGGAAGAAAACGATCTGTTATATATCTATCACTTAGCTTAACACACGCCTTAATTGCGTCTTCTGAATAAACTACATTGTGATAGTCCTCGTATTTGCTTTTGATATTGGTCAAGATAGTTATTGACTCATCCTGACTTGGCGGATTGATAACTACTTTTTGGAATCTTCTATCTAATGCGCCATCTTTTTCGATGTGCTGACGATATTCATCCAAGGTTGAAGCTCCGATACATTGTAGTTCACCTCTTGCCAGAGCAGGTTTGAAGATGTTTGATGCATCTAATGAACCAGTGGCTCCACCAGCACCTACAATTGTATGGATTTCATCAATGAAAAGGATCACGTCTCTTGTTTTTTCAAGTTCAGTCATGATCGCTTTCATGCGTTCTTCGAATTGTCCTCTATACTTAGTACCCGCAACCAAAGCTGCAAGGTCTAACATTACAATACGTTTGTTGAATAGAGTCCTAGAAACTTTTTTCTGGTTAATTCTGAGTGCTAGGCCTTCTACTATGGCAGTTTTACCAACGCCGGGTTCTCCAATTAGGATTGGGTTATTTTTCTTTCTTCTGGACAGAATCTGCGAGACGCGTTCTATCTCGTTTTCTCGACCTATGATTGGGTCTAATTTGCCCTCTTGAGCAAGTTTTGTTACGTCTCTACCGAAATTATCTAATACCGGAGTTTTTGATTTTGTTCCACTTTTTCTTTGTGACATATCGCTTTGGTTTTCCTCTTCAAATGGTAAATTTTGATCCGAGGGGGATTCTGCGAATGGAAGTGATGATTCATCAAATTCCATCATTTCGTTGCTAACGTATTCTAATTCTGATTTATAAATGCCGTAATCGACATCGAAGTTTTGAAGAAGCTGAGCTGCTCCATTACTTCCGTCTCTTAATATAGATAAAACTAAATGTTCAGGAGAGATTTTCCCGCTCTTTAGAAGTTTAGCTTCCAAAAAAGTTACTTTCAATATCTTTTCAGCTTTTTTGCTCAATGGAATTTTTCCACTGGGATCAACACTCCCTAGTTCGAGCGCATTAATTCTAATGCCCAACTCTTTTTTAAGTGCGTTTAAGTCTAGGTCAAGAGAGTTGAGTACCTTATATCCTAGGTTGTCTCGCTCGATTAGTATTCCTGCGAGAAGGTGTTCTGGTCCGATATAATTTTGTCCCGAATCCTGAGCGGTTTTCCTGCTTAGTTCGATAACTTTTAGTACTCTATTTGAAAATTGTTTATTCATTTTGCCTCTTTCTATTCAAACAATAATAAAGTATAATACCCAAGATTTCAATCTTTTTTATTGCTTTCCTGATTTAATGTGCTTAAATATCTTAGGTAATACAAGTTTTAAGTCCAAATCCATGCCACTTATTTAATTTGCCAAATTGACAGGATCTTATAATAATCTTTATTTACATGAAATATTTGTTTTATTTCGGAACTAAATGCTTTTCTGATTAATTCTAAACATATAAGTTGCAAATAATGTTGCCGCAGAACAGGTCATTGTATGGCATTTAAATGTCATAATGGCTGAACTTTAATTTTAGTATAGTTTTTAAAACCTAAATGCTATATTGACACTTAATTGAAAATAATATTAGAATGGAATATAATTTAAGAAAAGAGGAGAAGTTTTGTGTTTTCACACCTTTAGAAAAAAATCTGAATCGTTCTGTTTCAGCTGACGTAAAGGCAGAGTTCGTATTTCTTCAAAATGAAGGTGTTCGTAATCTTATAGTGGATCTTTCAAATGTTGAATTTATTGATTCAGATGGTCTGAGTGCTCTGCTTATGGCAAGACGTAATTTTACAGAACAAAAAGGTTCTTTTGTAATTATGGGTGCTATTCAACCAAATGTTCAAACAATGTTTAAGATTTCTAAATTGTCTGAAATCTTAAATATCATTGAGGCAGAGGAAGAGGCAATAGAATTCGTTTTCATGGAAGAATTAGAGCGGGAGATCGTAGGAGATTCTTCTGACACTTAAAATCTATGGCAAATTACTTCACTGCACTAGGGACATCAGCTGCAATACCAACAAAGAACAGGTCTTGCTCAGCCTACTATCTTCAAATTGATGGAGATCGTGTTCTTATAGACTGCGGAGAAGGAGTACAGCGCCAACTTGTAAAGTATGTTCAGAATGGGTTTAGGCTGACCAAAATTTTTATTAGTCATGCCCATGCTGATCATATTTTAGGATTACCAGGCTTATTGTTTTCATTGAATCTAAACGGCAGGAGAAAATCCTTAGAATTAATAGCGCCCAAGTCAGTTCTAGACTGGGTTCAATTCCAAATCAACTATTTTCAAATTGAGCTTAAATTTAAACTGGATTTTACCACTTTGAATACAGAAGAGGAACAAGTCGTTTGGCGAGGAATCAACTGTGATTTTATTTCATTTCCCTTAGACCATACCACACCATGTGCTGGTTTACTCGCTCAGAAAAGAGGGGTTAAACACAAAATGAGAAAATCTGTGATATCAGATTATAAATTAAATGTGGATCAGATTAAGGCGCTAAAAGCCGGTTTGGATGTTGAATTGGGGGCTGGAAAAATACTTTTGAATAGTGAAGCAACATTTAGTAAACCTCCAAAAAAGCTTTTTGCCTATATATCTGATACGCGTCCGATTTTACAATTTTCACAATTATTAGCAGATGTTCATTATTTGATTCATGAATCTACCTTTTGTAAAGATCTAGCTGAAAGGGCAGATCTAACAGGTCATTCTACTGCTCAACAGGCTGCAATGTTTGCTAAGTTGCATCGGACTAAAGAACTCTTCCTTGGCCATTTTTCTTCAAGGTACATAAATCAATCTATGTTCATAGAAGAGGCATTAGCCGTTTACGATTCTGTAAGGGGCCTTTATGATGGGCTTAAAGTTTCATTTGATCGTTAAGCCAATTTTGCCATATCTCTGATTAATATGCGCTTTCTGTCAAAATGAATTAGGTTTTCTTTCCTTAGCTCATTCAACACTGACGTTACTGTTTGTCTGGATGTACCAGTTATGTTTGCAATGTCCTGTTGAGTAAGAGAATGCTTAACAAGCATTTCCAGACCTACTTGTCTACCTTGCTTTTTAACAGAATCTTTAAGGAATTCAATAATTCTTGAGCGAGCATCTTTGAAGATGATATTCTCGAACTTATGTTCCGAATTAAGTAACTTATCTGCCATCATCTGTATAACATTATTTGATAAAATCCTATTTTGAATCATAAGGATTCTTAGGTCTTTAACAGATATAGATGCAATAGAAATCTTGTCATCCATGCAAGTTGCATTTTCTGAACGGAATTTTTGATTCCCTATAGAGGATTCGCCAAAAATAGCCATTGGATGAAGAATGTTTTTAATTAATTCTCTGCCATCTTCTGCAATGTTTGATAGTTTAATGCTACCTTTTGCAAGGAAAAATATTCTATCGGATCTGTCATTGATTTTGTAAATTAACTGGTTCTTTTTATAATGTAAGAAATCCATTTTATTCACAAAATCACTAAATTCTTCTGCTGTAAGATTGGCGAAAATTGGGTACTGTGATAAAAAATCAACAATCGTTTGCTTTTCCATAACATTAATTTTTAGTTGCTTTATGTATCAAAAATGTCATTTCCTAATGATGTTTCGTAGTACAAATAGTAGTTTTTGTTTTTTTTTATGGGCGATTTATTTTTAAATAGTTGTTGTTTTGTAAGGGTTCAGGTACTTTAAATTGTTTTAATTTTTTCATTAAAATGCTGGAAAATAAACTTGGTAATTATTTTGAATGTTCTCCGAAAGACGTTCATTTGTTTTGGAAAGGTCGGGTAGGCTTATATTCTATTTTAGGAGCTTTAGATTTAAAAGAGGGAGAAGAAGTCATTATTCCTGCCTTCACTTGTGTAGTGGTTGCAAATGCAATCATTTACCATGGAGCCCATCCAGTTTATGTGGATATCAATAAGGATAATCTTCAATTTGATGAAAAAGCATTGATCCAAGCTGTTAATCCAAAAACAAAACTGATTATTGCCCAAAACACATTTGGTATTCCTCCGGATTATGAAACAATAGAAGCCCTTTGCAAGAAGCATGGTATAAGTTGCATTGAAGATTGTACACATGGTATGGGTACAGTCTACAAGGGAAGTAAGATGCCACCCCATTTTATTAAAGCCTCTTTTTACTCTTTTCAATGGAACAAACCATTATCTGCTGGACTAGGCGGACTAGTACTTTGCAGAGACAGCTCCTTGAACAAAAAGATTGAAATCTTTGCAAATCAACTAAGTCGTCCAAGTTTTCTTGATTCTATTAGTCTTGCTATTCTATTGCGTGTAAGACCTATAATGAACGCATCTGCGTTGTATCCGGTGCTATTAAGTTTATTTAGGTTTTTATCCGCAAGAGGATTAGTCTTAGGTTCGAGTAAGTCTTCTGAATTGGTGGGAACAGAAATGCCAGAGGGATATTTAAAGGCAATGTCAGCCGTTCAAAAACGCTGGATTTCGTCTTCTTTGAACTCGCTAGATGAAACTATAAAAAATCGACAGATCAATTATAAGCGTTTTGATAGTGTTTTCGCTTCCCTGAGTCTTCAAAAGCTAGAGGTTGATGCATTGGGTCATTCAGCATTGAAATATCCTATATTTGTAAAGGATAAATTAGCTTTTAGGAAAATTGCTGAGCGAAAAGGTATAAAGTTAGGTGATTGGATGAATAGTCCTATACATCCTGTGGAGTCTAATTGGGAAAAATGGCACTACTTCGAGGGCACTTGCAAAAAAGCCGAACTATTAGCGGCACATATTTTTAACCTTCAAACTGATTTAACTGAGTCAGAGATGAAAAGAACAATTTCCTTTGTACAAGAAAATCGTTCTTTATTCGTCAGTGATTTATAGTTCTTCTTCTTTCATTTCTGCTAAAAGCTTTTCTATATCTAGTATAAATCTGTCAACTTCTTCTGGATTTGTTCCATCGCAAAACGCCCTAACATGTCTATTCGCATCAACTAGGATCAGTCTGCCTGAATGATCAAAGCCTCCTGGTGCTTCTGGGTTTTCAATCGCTATACTAAAGTAATCATCAGCGATATCGTAAATCTCCATTTTGTCACCAGTCACAAAATGCCATTTGGAATGATCAGCTCCAAGTTTTTCAGCATAATCAAATAAGCGTTCAACTGTGTCTCTTTTTACATCAATGGTATGTGCTAATAGAAGAAGTTTGTCTTCACTTAGGAATGCATTTTGTACTCGAAGCATCGAGTTTGATACCATTGGGCATATGGTAGGACAGGAGGTGAAAAAGAAATCAACGACATAAGCCTTGTCATTAAACGTAGCATTACTTATAGTATCACCAAGCTGATTTATAAATTTGAAATCCGGAATACTAGGGTAAATTGTGTCATTGTTTACAATATCTTTATTGCCAATGATGGGCAGTATGTTATTCTCTTCAACCTTGCCACATGAAAAGATAAATACAAGTGAAAAAAAGAATAAAAAAAGATTAGGTCTATTCATTATCTATTATTTGATTGCTGTTTTCTTCAGCTAAAAGCATTTGGCTTTTAACTTTAGATACGGATATAAATTCATTGGTTAAGTACTCCATTATTTGACTGTGCTCAAGGCTGTCTCTAAATTGCTTTGGATTTTTTATTGCATACATCCAATCCCACATTGCTTCTTCTGCGGTTCCAAGTTGTAGGATCAGATTATTTGTTAGGCTATCTTTTTGTTTGCTTTTCTCCAGTATATCCTTTCTTTTGACCAATGTAGATGTCAGCGGCATAACCTCATCGTGAATCACCATTATCTCTTTGAACAAACTATCCTGAGTTTGGAGTTGTTTAGTAGAAAATTCAATCTTATTAGGCTCTTGATTATTGTCGCAACTAAAGGTGCATATAACAGCTAAGCCAATAGCTAAATACTTTAATACGATCTTATTCATGTATTTTTTTAGTAAAATTAGTGAAAAGCGTAAAGAACTTAGTTGATTTACTGCAAGAGAAACTACTAGAATTGTAAAATATTCGTTGATATTGAAAGAACATATAAAGCCAAAACCTTTATGCGTAATAACAGAGCCATAGTTTGGTTTCAGAAAGATCTAAGAATTCATGATAATGAAGCGCTCAATGAAGCCTCTTCAAATGCACAGGAGGTGATTCCTGTTTATGTCTTTGATGAGCGTGAACTCAATAATCAAACCGAAATACTGTCAGTAGAAAAGACTGGGCCATTTCGAACTCGATTTTTAGTAGATTCTGTGCGAGATCTTCAGGAGAGCCTAAGACTACGAGGGTCAGATCTTATAATACGTGAAGGTGTGTCAGAGGATATTTTGTTTGATCTTGCTAAAGAGTTCAACGTGGATGCAGTATACTGCAATAGAGAACGTACCAGGGAAGAAGTTTTTAGACAAGAATCTTTAGAACGTTTACTGTGGTCAATTGGAAGAGAGGTTCGTTATTCGAGAGGGAAAATGCTTTATTATACCTCAGATCTTCCATTCCCAATTACACACTCTCCTGATAATTTTCAGCAATTTAGAAAAGAAGTCGAACGATTTGTGAATGTTCGTTTCCCTTTAGAAGAAATTCCAATTCCAAGTTTCAACTTAAAGAAAGATTACGATAGTGGGGTTTTACCTAATATTCCAAGTGTTGATCAATGTTTTCTAAAAGGAGGAGAACGTGTAGCGCTGGATATGCTGGATGTTTTAAGTGAGAAGGCAAATACGGAAGGACTTTGCTTTAAGACTGCTAAAGATGAGTTGGAACATATTATGATTTACCTATGTGATGGTTGTTTATCGCCTAAAAAAATGTTTCACGCTTTAAAGGAATGGAAAAACATTGGCGAAAATAGAAGAGCTATCGATTTTGCCGTTAAGGCACTCTTGTGGAGGGACTTTTATAGATTGATGGGAAAAAAATATAGAGATTTAATATTCGAGCCCGGCGGTATCAAAGGTAAGGTAGATACTAAGTTAACTAAAGAACTAACCTTGTTCAATATTTGGAAAGAGGGTAGGACGGGTATTCCATACGTTGATGCTTGTATGTTGAAATTAAAAAGCAAAGGTTATCTGCATAGTCATGAGAAAAAATTAATTGCTAGTTTTTTGATTTATAATCTTAAACTTGATTGGAGATTAGGAGCGGAGTATTTTGAGAATATGCTAATTAATTATGACCCCTGTTCTGTTTGGGGATTTTGGAATTTTATTGCCGGTATTAGTAGCGATGAAAAAGATGGAGTAGAAGTGAATTGGTACAGGGAATCTATAAAATATGACCCAGAGGGTGATTTTGTCAAGAAATGGATACCAGCATTAATAGATTTACCCAAAAAGTATATACATAAACCATTCCGATTGTCCGAGGATGAACTCAAGAGCTATAATCTAAAACTCGGTGCGGATTATCCAGCCCCTGCAATATCTTCTGCTCGAACATTGTGCTAATTTGAGCCTTTTATAAGGCCATCTTGCATTATTATAGTCCTATCTGAAATAGCGGATAGCTCTTTGCTATGAGTTACAATTACGAAGGTTTGATTATATTCTCTTCTAAGTTTTTGAAGAAGCTGATGTAGTTCTTCTGAGGATTCACTATCTAGGTTTCCTGTAGGTTCATCGGCGAACACGACGGATGGGTCATTTATTAATGCTCTAGCTACTGCAACACGCTGTTGCTCTCCACCTGAAAGTTGGTTGGGCTTGTGGCTCATTCGGTCTGTAAGCCCAAGATAATCTAATAACTCTTTGGCTCTATTTTCCTTTGATTTACCTTTGCTTTTTGCAATCATAGCAGGCATAAGCACATTTTCCAGTGCAGTGAATTCAGGTAATAAGTGGTGGAATTGAAAAATGAAGCCAATTTTAGAATTTCTAAATAGAGCAATTTCTTTTGAATCAAGAGCACTTATATCTATCCCATCAATAATGACAGAGCCCTTGTCTGCCTTGTCTAATGTTCCAAGGATGTGCAAAAGCGTTGATTTACCTGATCCAGACTTGCCAATGATTGAGACAATCTCTGAACTGTTGATGGAGAAATCTACACCCTTCAGTACATGAAGCTTGTCGTATGATTTGTGGATATTATTTGCTTGAATCATTCAATTACAATTTTGATCGAATATAATATCTTCAGCGCTTAAAAAAAAAGAGGGACGAATAAAACGTCCACTCTCATTTAGAAATCACCCGACTGTTAAATTTTAATTTATACTTTAAGTACAAAATAATAATCTAACATGATGGTCAAATATAGTGTTAAATTTTGAAAATTAGACATGGAGTGTGCACTCTTTTTGTCTGTGTAATTTAATGATCTGATTTTCAGGCAAAAAAAAACCGTGTCTAAATGACACGGTTTTTTTTAATCCCTCCTAAATGTTATTCAGAAGCTTTTTTATGGTCAGCGAGAAATTTCTCAAGACCTATATCTGTAAGTGGATGTTTCAATAATCCTGTGATTGAAGACAGAGGACATGTAACAACATCTGCGCCATTTTTAGCAGAATCTACAATATGTTTTGCCGTACGTACAGATGCCGCTAATATTTCTGTATCAAACATCTGCACAGCGTATATTTCTGCAATATCTCTGATTAGATCCATTCCATCCCAGCTAATATCATCTATACGGCCGATGAATGGAGATACATATGTTGCTCCTGCTTTTGCAGCAAGTATTGCTTGACCTGCAGAAAAGACCAAGGTACAGTTCGTGCGAATACCGTTATCTCTAAACCAAGAAAGGGCTTTGACACCGTCTTTGATCATTGGCACTTTGACAACAATGTTTGGCGCTATCGCAGCTAGTTTTTTACCTTCTTCGATCATTCCTTCGAAGTCTGTAGATATTACTTCTGCACTTACATCTCCAGAAATAAGTTCACAGATTTTTTTGTAATGGTTTAGGATGTTTTCCTCACCGGAGATACCCTCTTTAGCCATTAATGATGGATTGGTGGTCACACCATCTAGAATTCCTAAGTCCTTAGCTTCTTGAATTTGCTCCAGACTTGCTGTATCAATAAAGAATTTCATGTCTATGTTTATTATGGAAGTGGAAATATTGCGCGTAGAGGGGGAATTAATAAGGTGAGGAACATACCGACTGCTCGACTTCGTACCCTTGCTCAGTTTCCCGCCTGGGGGATTAGAAGGAGACTATCGTACGTCCTCACCGATGGCAAAATTAAGCTTTTTAATTTAAAGACCAAAAAGATATTGATTTCTTATTCGATCTTTTTCGGCTAGTTAGTTTATGTTGTTGGTTTTAAAAGGAATGTGAATAAATTATTTTTTTAAGGGCAATTAAGTTTCATTGATATTTGAAAAAACTTAACTTCATAGGTGTTCATTTTTGAATAAAACTGATTGAATAAACTTGATTCCACCAGATACAGTACAGAAGATTATTGCCGCTGCAAGGATAGAAGAAGTTATAGGTGATTTTGTTGATCTTAGAAAGCGAGGATCAAACAGGATAGGTCTATGTCCATTTCATAATGAAAAGACACCATCCTTTGTTGTGTCGCCCGCAAAAAATATCTATAAATGTTTTGGTTGTGGTAAGGCAGGTGATCCAGTTAAGTTTATGATGGAGCACGAGCATTTCTCCTATCCAGAAGCATTGCGAAATTTAGCTGCTCGATATAATATTCATGTGGAAGAGCGCAAGCTTACTGCTGAAGAAATAGAAGCAAGGCACTTTGAAGATTCCTTATTTCTCGTAAATGAGACAGCCTCTCAATTTTTTCAGGATCAATTGTTGAACACAGATATAGGCAAAAGTGCTGGTCTAAGCTATTTTAAAGGTCGGGGTTATTCGGAGGATATTATCAAGAAATTTAACCTTGGATTTGTTCCTGATATACAAGATAAGTTTACTTCTTTTGCACTTTCAAAGGGCTATAAGCTTGATCTTTTGCAAAAGCTAGGATTGACTAATAAGTACAAAAAGGACTTTTTTAAAGATAAGGTTATGTTTACCATACATAATCTTAGTGGTAAACCAATTGCCTTTGCAGGCAGAAAACTCAATGAGCAAAAATCAGGCCCAAAATATGTCAATTCACCAGAGAATCCAGTTTACTACAAGAGTAAGACTCTTTATGGACTAAACTTTGCTCGAAAAGATATTTCAAAAAAAGATGTTTGTTATTTAGTGGAGGGCTACACTGATGTTATCAGTTTACATCAAGCTGGTATTGAAAATGTAGTTGCTTCTTCAGGTACTTCGCTTACTGTAGAGCAAATTGGATTGGTTAAGCGCTACAGCCCTAATCTGACGCTTCTTTTTGATGGTGATAAAGCAGGTGTTAAAGCGGCTTTGAGAGGTATTGACTTGGTGCTTGAGCAAGACATGAACGTCAAGCTCGTGATGTTGCCAGAAAACGAAGATCCAGATTCCTTCGTGAAAAAAGTTGGTGGAGATGCCTTTGAGGATTATTTACAGACTAATGCTCAAGATTTTATTTATTTTAAAACCAAGCTTTTAAAGGAGGAAGCAAAGCAAGATCCAATCAAAAAGGTTGAACTGATCAAAGACATAGTGAGATCTATTTCTAAGATACCGGACCCTCTCAAGCGTTCTGTTTATATCAAGGAGGTCAGTGCAGTGATGTCGATGGAGGAGGAGCTGCTTCTTGATCAGATGAATAGTTTTATTAAATCAGACATTTCTAACCTGAGAAAACGAAAACAAAGGGAAGAGTCTCGCAGGCCTGGACCTGTTAAAGATGATATAGTTGGTCCAAGTTCTGAAGGACAAGGTTTACAAAAGCCTTCCGTCAATACAAATTTAAAGACATCAGGTCATAAGGGAGCTTATCAAGAACGAGACATTATACGGATTTTGATATTGGCTGCTGACTTTATCTTTGATGAAGAGGAGCAGGTGAAAGTATCTGAATTTATTCTTTCAAACATAGAGGATGTAATCAATGATTTTGATGATCCACTATATTCTAAGGTTGCAAAGCTTTGTTATAATAAGTTTATAAATGGCGAAGATTTTGATACTTCATTTTTTGTGAACAATGAGGATGAATCGGTTTCAAAACTCGCATTTGATCTTGTGCAGTCGCCATTTGAATATAGTGAGGGTTGGGCAGATAGGTGGCAGATTTATTTGCAAACTCAAAAGATGCCAGATGATAACTTCCAAGCAGATTCGCTACAAGCCTTACTTCGTTTTAAGCTTCACAAGGTAAGTCAGATGTGTGAAAAGAATCAATCTCGCATCGAGCAGCTGACCTCTGCAGAAGATGAATTAGATATACTGATAAAGTTATTGAAGGTGCAAAGCAAGCTTAATCAGATGAAAAAAGAACTAGCGGAACAATTAGGAACTGTTATTTTATAAAAAAAAGGTGCTCAAACGAGCACCTTTTTTTTTATTTATTTTTGTCTAAACAGTTTAGATCTTCAAAGGCAGCTTTAAGACGAGCCATAAAAGTTAGCTCGGACTCTCTTAGCCATTTTCTTGGATCATAGAATTTCTTGTTAGGAATATCGGCCCCATCAGGGTTTCCGATTTGTCCCTGTAAGTAATCTCTGTTTTTAGCCTCATATGCTCTCAAACCATCCCAGAATGCCCATTGAAGATCTGTATCAATGTTCATCTTGATCGCTCCGTATTCAATGGCTTCTCTGATCTCTTCGCGAGAAGATCCAGATCCTCCATGAAATACAAAGTTGATTGGATTATCATCGCTTATCCCAAATTTTTCCTTTACAAACTCCTGGGAGTTTTTAAGGATTATTGGTTTTAGCTCGACATTTCCAGGTTTGTAAACACCATGGACATTTCCGAATGCTGCTGCAATTGTAAATTTGTTTGAAACTGCGTTAAGCTTTTCATAGGCATAGGCAACTTCTTCTGGCTGAGTATAAAGTCGGCTACTGTCGATATCTGTATTATCAACACCGTCTTCTTCTCCACCCGTAACACCTAATTCTATTTCTAAAGTCATCCCAAGGGCACTCATGCGCTTGTGATACTTTTCACAGATTTCAATGTTTTCTTCAAGAGGTTCTTCAGAAAGATCGATCATGTGTGAGCTGAATAAAGGCATCTTACGCTCCTCAAAGTAGCGTTCGCCTGCTTCAACTAATCCATCGATCCATGGTAATAGTTTTTTTGCACAGTGGTCTGTATGTAGAACAACAGTAACCCCATATGCTTTGGCTAAATTGTGTACATGCATTGCTCCTGAAATACCTCCCAGGATCGCAGCTTGTTGATTCTCATTGGAAAGTCCTTTTCCTGAAAAGAAAGAGGCTCCTCCATTTGAAAATTGAATAATAACTGGTGAATTTACGGCTCTGGCTGTTTCAAGTACTGCGTTTACTGAATTCGTTCCAACAACATTTACAGCCGGAATGGCATAGTTGTTTTCATTCGCATGATTAAACAATTCAGTTACTTCATCACCGAATAAAACACCGGTTCTGAATCGCGTAGTAGAGATAACATTCATAATAAAAAATTATTTTGTGAGCTTTGCCTTAAAAATACAATTATATGAACAAAAAAGGGCATTAAATAATGCCCTTTTCAGTTAAATATCTTTCTGCGTCAAGTGCAGCCATACATCCTGTTCCTGCGGCTGTTATGGCCTGACGGTATATGCTGTCTTGTGCATCTCCAGACGCAAATATTCCATCTACGTTTGTATGCGTGCTACCCGGTTTAGTAACGAGATAACCCGTTGCATCCATATCTAGGAGTCCTTTGAAAAGGTCTGTATTGGGCTTGTGACCAATAGCCACAAAGAATCCTTTAATATCTAAAGATGATTTTTCTTGAGTTTGATTATTTATGACAGTTACGCCCTCTACTTCTTCACCACCTGTTATTTCAACAGTCTCCGTATTCCAGTGGATTTCGATGTTTTTTGCTGCCTTTACACGCTCCTGCATGATTTTGGATGCGCGCATCTCACTCTTTCTTACGATCATATGCACTTTTGTACATAATTTAGAAAGGTACAATGCTTCCTCTGCAGCAGAATCTCCTGCACCAACAATAGCAACATCCATTCCTCTAAAGAAAAATCCGTCACATACTGCACAGGCAGAAACGCCCTTGTTCATGAACTCTTTTTCAGAATCAAGACCAAGCCATTTTGCACTTGCGCCTGTAGAAATTACTACAGTATGCGCTGCAATTTCTGCTCCAGTTTCTGAAGTAAGAATATGAGTGCCAGAAGCATCTTTATTAATACCTACAATGAATTCAGAAATGATCTCCGTCCCAAAGCGTTCAGCTTGGCTTTTCAAATCTTCCATCATTTGTGGCCCCATAACTCCTTGTGGGTATCCTGGGAAGTTCTCTACATCTGTAGTGATCATTAATTGTCCACCTGGTTCTTTACCTGTGTAAAGAACAGGCTTCATGTTTGCTCGAGCAGCATATATTGCTGCTGTATATCCCGCCGGTCCTGAACCTACGATAACACAATTTAAAGGAGCTGACATATTTTATGTTGTTTTTGTTTATTAGTAATTTGTCGTAATAATATAGCTAATCGCCGATTATTGTTTGCAAAGCAAATAAAAAATTGAAACTTATACAAGTTAGGCCTATCAATGGTTTAGTATTTAACGGCTTTTTAGATTTTTTATAAAAATATTAAGATAATCTTACGTACTTATGTTAACATTAATCATTGGCCTTTTTGTTCTTATTGCTTCTTTATTTATAAGTTCAAATAAACTAAGTGTTTATAAATTCCCAATAGCAGGCTTCCTGTCTGTCCTATTTATTGGAATTATGTTCGCTTTATTTAGTGCTGAGATGACACTATATGAGAAGGTTGGTTGGTCCATTGTTACTAGTCTTGAATTAATAGCTGTGCCTTTATTTTTATATTTTTTGATAGAGGAAAAATCTGTACCTAAAATCATTGCCTTGATTATAGGTACAGCACTCGTTATGTTTGCTCAAGAGCTCCGGGAAGGGGAGCTTGTAGAAAAGGACCTCTTGTGTATAGTTTCTTCGGAGCATGAGGTTGATCTTTTGAATTTAGACCTGGGTAAGGCCAAGATAGAAAAAGCCTTTGATCCACAGTATTCGGAAGTTACAGAATTGGATGCCTATTATTCAATTGCTTTCCATTCAATTAGTCAAGCTAAATACGAGGCTATTACAGAATATTTATCAAGCTTTAAATGGATAGAAGATCTTGAATCGGATGATCTTATTCAGGGATTAAAACCTCAGGATTTAGACTTAGCAGCAGTTCTGCCTATAGAACCAGAAGTCCAATTGAATGATCCACTTTATTCGAAGCAATGGGGCATGCAAGCAGTTAATCTTGCTCAAGCTTTTGAAATAATCGACAGGAGTGGATTTATACCTTCCAAGCAGGCCAAAGTAATTGTACTTGATACAGGTATCAAAGGGGATCATGAAGATTTCGGTTCAAATGTTTTTACTATTGGTCAAAATAAGCTTGTAGATAAAAACGGACATGGTACGCACTGTGCAGGGACTATAGGTGCCATAAATAATAATAGCAAAGGAATAAGTTCGTTCAACTATAAAAATGCTGCGATAGCAGTTTCTGGTATTCAAGTACTCAATGATCGCGGCATTGGAACTGAATCGAAAATAGTAAATGGCATTATAGAGGCAGTAGATGCAGGGGCAGACGTCATCTCAATGTCTTTAGGTGGCTTAGGTAATCCACTCAAGCAAAGAGCCTACAAACGTGCTATTGAGTATGCTCAAATTAATAATGTTATAATCGTATCTGCTGCTGGAAATAGTGCTTCTAATGCAAAGCGTTACTTGCCAACAGCTATAGACTATGTATTTAGTGTAAGTGCACTTGATGCTGACCTTAAACTAGCAAAGTTTTCTAATTCTGTTAAAGACGTTTCAAAAGGCCTTGCCGCTCCTGGTGTTGGCATAATTTCTACGGATGAGCAGGGTAACTACAAGGAGGCAAATGGAACGTCCATGGCAGCCCCCTTTGTTTCTGGTCTTATCGCATTGATGCGTTGTATTGATCAAGATCTTAGTGCTTCAGAAGCTTTTGAGCTTTTAGAAACTTCTGGAACTATAATAGATAGCAAAGGACATTCTGGGGTGTTTATACAAGCAGATAAAGCGATCAGACTTACTCTAGATCGCTCTGGCTACTGAGTCTTTCCTTACTTTTGAGTGTATCCATAAGTGCGTTTAAAG
Organism: Sphingobacteriales bacterium; assembly: GCA_042091035.1. Classification (GTDB taxonomy): domain Bacteria; phylum Bacteroidota; class Bacteroidia; order Chitinophagales; family Saprospiraceae; genus AM-2324. Next base: position 20,430 of record JBELIG010000013.1, read on the forward strand.
AGTGCTCTGGTTTTCTCCAAAAGTCAATCGTATTAATGTGTATTACTCCGAATCCCTCTTCTTTTAGCTTTTGCAAGAAGTAATGGTCCCAGACTAAGGCTACTTGGGATTCTGTTGAAATAATCCGGTCAAATACCAAAACATTTGGTTTGTCATTTAGATCTTCTGGAAGAATGGCAAGTGGAAATTCTAATCCAAAAAGTTCGTAGTCTAATCGAAGCTGATTGATTGGATAGAATTGTCTTAGCAGGCTTTGGATTCTCACTGCTAAGGGGTTCGCATAATCCATGTTTTCATTGAAGTCTTTAAAATAATAGGAGCCACCTAAAGGGATGTTTTCTTGCATCTCCTTATAGGCTGACAAGAAATTCACCAAAAGAAGGGCGCCAGGATTATGTGAGAGTTCCCTAATACAGTCATCTGGGAAGCTTGAATAAACTAGATCTATATGCTTGGCTTTGTTGTACTTGCACCAGTTTAGTCCAAGTAGGAAGGATTTAGGATTTGTAAATTCAAATGGATTTACAAATAGGGTTTCATTATCTAAGTAGCTGAATGTAGTAGTTACTATAATACGTTCAAAGTCCATTCCTAGTAAGTCATCTAAACAGCCTATCTGAAGACCATTTCGCTCCAGCTGTCTTACTTTTTCCCCTGTCTCATCCTGTCTTTTAGCCAAAGTCCTTACATAAGACCAAAGGAGGTTTCTTTGAGCTTTAGAGAAGCAGAGAATGCCAGTTTTAGTATAAATGCGAGTTTGCTTGTTTATCTCAATGGTGTTGAGTAGATGTATTACCGTATCTGCTTCTTTTTCATTGATTTGTTTTGATACATCGAAAATACCTTGAGTGGCGTGTAATTCTATTTTCCTAGAGAAGGATCTGCTTAAAACATGGGGTTGGGCTTGAGATAAATTTATACAAGTGTTATAATATTTACCAGTTAAATTCAATTTTCTTACCAGTGGCATTTGATCTAAATAGTAGGCCATTGAATCAGGATCATTTGGTATCAGGTGACTAAACATGATCATACTTTTAGACCTTTTGCAAAGAGCAGGAGCAATGCTTGCAGGTACTTTAGCTAGCTCAATGATTACTATTCGGTCAAATTGAAGCGCGTTGTCTTGGGCATTCCAGTACTCTAGATTACTGCTAAAACAGAGTGGGAAAGCTTGCTGAAAGAGATCCGTGAATTGTATTTCATCTAAAGCTTTTACAGCATTATTTGATTGTGGAAGTATATCAAGTTTTTTCTTATCCTTTTTGGATAATGCATAGTAGGCTTTAGCAAGTTTGTTGTTCCAAACTTTACCGATTTCATCCAGTAGTATTGGGAAAAAGTTGAAGATCTGTTTTGAAGCGGTTTCTACTTCTGTGGTATTAAGAGTCTTTTCTTCACTTAAGTTTCGCTCAATGAATTTATTGAGGTACCAACTATTAAATGCTGAATCCCAGTTTTTTACCTTTGTTTCTATTAGGGCCTCTATAAGTTCGCGCTCTTTTAAGGCCGAGAGGTGCCAGTTTCTTGTCCAATCATAAAGTGTCTCAAAGTGTTCAAGTTGATCTAGGAACTCTTCATTTTCTAAGAACAACTTATTGAATTGTTTAAGTCTTTTGGTATAAGTAAGTAAATAATCTGTTGGGCATTCAGTATATAGGTTTAGCTCTTTTAGACCTAAGAAATAGGCACTAATTTTTTCTTCCATTTCCGGAAGTAACTTTGCAATAGGGGCAGAATTTAGATGATGCTTTTTACTGAATCTTTTTATTTCATCTTGTATTAGGTTAAAGCTGTTTGTTCGCCATTCTTCAACTTGCTTGTTTAAGGAATGAACCTCGATTTCTAGATCATTCACCGTTTTTAGATCAGCGAAAACCCTAGTCTGAAACTCGCAAAACGTATTAGATGCTATAAAATCACATAAAGCAATGTAATGGTTCTCTAGTTGCTTGATATGTTTTTGAAGTAACTTGGTTTGTTTAGAAACAAATGGATTTAAACTGGAGGATTTTAGTTTTTGATCTAAAAATTGGTTTCCATGTGCTGTGCTGAAATCCTCTAAAAGTGCAAAGTGTGTCTTGATTTTTTTGTTTAAGGATAAGTAGGCTATGTCCAACTGATCCCTGTAAGATTCTGAATAGGTATCAATTAAATGTTGGAGGTTTTTTTGGATGTCTTGGGTTTGTGTTCTTATTTGTTTTCCAAGCTCTATAAACTGTTTTTTTGTTTGTTGTTTGCCTGTTTTGGTAAACCAGTCTTCTTGATAATTGAAGAATACATCCTGTCGGATGTTTAAGTTTGAATAAATTGGCCAACTTTGATTTAGTTTTTCTGAGAGCTTTCCATACTCTGTAAAGCTGAATTCAAAATTTGTACTGTTCAATTGAGCAGAAAGGATACTTTTGTCAGAATTGTTCTGATGTTTGAGAAACAAACCAATGAGTTCCATCCATTTCTTGTCTCCGAAGATTGGAGATGAAAATGCCTTAGAATACTGGGCTATTTTATTAAAGCTTCTATTGGTTTTTTGTTTGTGAAGTAAAAAGTTTTTGGTATTTGCCTTTTCAGATATTTGAGCACTGGCAATACTGTTTTTTAAAATGCGCCTTGTTGCAATATCTGTCTTCCAATTTTTGGGTAGGAGAACTTTTTGATTTATTGGTAGTTGGTCGTATAGCTTCTGAGCTAGTGATCTTCTATCGGTAAGCACCAATATGCGTTCTCCATTTTCTAATCCTTGTACAATCAGCTGGTTGATTACAGGAGTCATATCTGCATAGTGACTGCAGTTAACCAAGGCTAGTTTTCTATCCTCGAGTTTGGCAGATAAATCCCTTTGCTCGGAATCCATGAAAGGGTAGGAGACTTCTAGGTCTTTTCGATTACTATGGTTTTTGGGAGTCCTATGAAACCCTTGAAGCAATTCAAGAGTAGTCGACTTGATATAAGATTCTGCTTGAACTTTTTGGGCACTGTTTAATACAGCTGTGAGGTAGAAATCATTATGCTGATCTGACTGAAGTGTTTCAATGGTAGGAAAAGGCCTTAACTGAGTGTTTTTATGTAAAAAATCAGGGTTTAAAAACGCTTTAAAGGTATCGACTGAATCCTCGTGAATTATATCTTTTAGTCTAAGTAATGGCGGGTAATCATCTTTAGATTCAGAATCCTTTTCTAATACTAAACTAAGTTGAGTTGATAGTTTTAGCTTACCTGCAGTTTTTATGCTCCAAATGCCATTTTTGTATGGATCTGGAATAAGTTTTATTTTCTGCTCGAATACTGGTACCCATTCTTTGTCTCCAACCTCATTTATTAAGTGTACAATTCCAAAAAATAGACTCAATGGATTTGATTGGTTGATTCGGTATTGGTTTCTTTGCTTAAAAAATGTAGCTATAAAAAGATCTTCTAGGGTCGAGCTAGAAAGCTGAACAGATTGCCTTTTTAAGCTAATTAACTCAACGATATCTTCATACTGTTCAGTATCTAAAACTTGAAATAGGTCTATATTAGCTGGGTGCAGAATTTCCATTGATTTAAAATAATTTTAAGCTGTAATTTTATCTTATTACATTTGAATATTGCAGGATAAGATAATTATTTTTAATATACATTTTTCGGTATTTATACATGCAAGTTTTGCATGACTATTGTTCATTACCTTTTAATTAGATATGAAACGAGTTCTAGTTCAGTTTTTAATCTTAGTAATTTTGCTTTTTGGAGCCTATTCACTTGTTAAGAATACGCTTAGAGCTCCATGGAGTATCAAACTCAATACTGATTCGATAACGAATTTTGAGCACCTAATGGTTTCCGGAGAAGGAACAGAGTTTTCAATCACTAAAGTTGATTCTAGCTTTCTTTTAGACGTAAATGGCTTGTCTTATCCCATCAAAAGCAAAGAATTGGAAAACTATTTAAGACCATTGAACGCAATTTCAAGTGGTAAAAGACTCAAGAAAAAGCAATTTGATGTCTTGGAATCAAGAGGATATTGGTTCGATTTCACATCAAGTAAGGGCGCAACTACTGATTTTGGTATATATGAGATGGATAAGCTGTTTTATTATCAATCACAGGTTTCAAAAGATTATTTTTTAATCGATTCGATGCAGTGTGATTCCAGTACCTATTTCTCTTATGAAAATTTGTTACCAAATGCTATAAATTGGACCTACGATAATTCTGACGCAATATTTTTGAGAAGCATTTATCTATTAGATACTTTAGGTGTGAATGAAATGGATAGCACTATTTATAGTATTTTTAAATCAAGAGCAGATAGAGCTGCAGTTGATTATTTAATTCAGGCAGACTGGTCCTATAGTTTGGAGCTTTTTGATAGCTCAAATACAGTTCTTAATAGATTTAATGTAGCCATAGATTCGCAAAGCAACAAGGTGTTTTTGGAACAGATAAAGCCATTTAATTCAAGAACAGAATTAGATTCATTAGAATCAAATCAATTTAGAATGAAATTATTCACTTTTTGATCGTTTTTTTTCCTGCTCAAAGAAATCTTCTACTGCATTGTTTAGCCCATTTAATAAATGTTCTTCTAGAAATAATAAAAGTGATTTTACACCTTTATTTCTAGTGTGCTTATAAATGATATCATCCCACTTTCTCTTTGAGATCTTTCTTCTAATCTTAGTTGATCTTAGATTTAATATTGAGTTGAAAATGTTGTCATCCAATATTGCTTTATCCTCAATCAGAACCCTTGTGGTTTCAATTTTCTTAGCTTCGAGTGAAACAGTGTGGTAGCCTCCTTCTTTAGTGAAAAGTAATTTCACTAAAGGACCTTCGCATCTTATTTCAAAAATCGATTTATCATCAAGTTGCTTAATTTGTTCATTTACATGCTTCATATTGGTGAAGTCCTGTATTACTCCCTTTCGTTCGAAATTAGTTTGATTCACCTTTTGGATGATGGTAACCTGTAATTTTAGATCAAAGGCAGAAGCAAGTTGGATGTAGAAGTCACAAAGGAATTTACTGTTCCCACCCAATAGATAAATGAATTGCTGGTTCATTTCAGGTCTCATAAGACTTATAAGGCCTCGTTTTATAAGCGTTATTTGTTCCTCCCAAGACAGCATCATTGCTTCTATTGTCAGGGTGCTTGGGTTGTTTGACAGGGATTCTTTATTGATTTGGTGTTCAAAGAAGTCTAATTGATTCTTTAAGGTTTCCATTCTAGATTGGAGGTCTTTTTTACTATCAAAATTAGTGACTACAGCTTCAGACTCTATTTCGTTGGTTAATTCTAGGAAATCTTTAGATGTGGATATTTCATAATGAAGGACAAACATCTTGAAGAGATCATTTGCTAGTTGACCCAAAAGTTGAATGCTTTCGAATTTTTGAAGCAATGAATCATGTTTTTTGATGGTAAAGTCAAGCTTGTTTTTTCTAACTCGAATCTGAACATCGTAGGAATAATCTTTACTACTTTCTAATAAAGCAGTGGAAAGGGGGATCAACAATTGATCTCTAATGGTTCGTTGTATGTGTCTTGCTCCGAATTCTTTGTTGAAACCCAGTTCTGCAAGAAAGTCAATGGTCTCTTTGGATGGATGAAGCTTAAGTCTTCCCTCTTCAAATCCCATCCTTGTTTGCAGGTCAATAATTTCCTTTTCTACAATTTTTCGAGTAACCTCTTGATCTAGTGGTTTGAAAGGGATAATGGCATCGATTCTATTTATAAATTCAGGTCTGAAATGTTTGGTTACCTGACTGATCAGGTTTTGTTCGAAATGTTCGTCTTGACCTTGTGTACCAAGGTTTATATAATTTCTGAATAGATTCTCAGCGCCTATATTCGAAGTCATAATAATCAATGCACTGCAGAAGTTTATTGTTTTTCCTTTATCATCTGTTAAACGTCCTGCTCCTAATATCTGTAAAAGAAGATCAAAAACATCTTCGTGCGCTTTTTCTATCTCATCAAATAATAGGAGGCTAAATGGATATCTTTTGATAGCTGAGACCAAAGTGAAACGTCCAGACTCTTCAGATCTTAGCAAACGTTGCGCATCTCCATAGTTGCTGTATTCACTCATGTCAAATCGAATGAATTGTTCTTTTTTTACAAACAGATGCTTAGATAGGAGTTTTGCTAGCTGCGTTTTTCCAACTCCAGAAGAACCGACAAACAATAAATTTGAGATTGGTTTTCCTGGTCTTGAAAGATCCGTCTTTATCAGGTTGGTGATATCAAGTATGAAATCTACGGCCTTAGGTTGACCGAATAAACGTTGCTTGAAAAAATCACCAACTTGTTTTATATCATTGATGTTGGGATTTAATACTGCTGGATTGATTTGATTCTGATAACAAAATGCCTCTAAAATCTTATTTGAATCTAATGATATTTGCTCTGTTTTATCTGTTGATTTACTCTGATAATAAAACAGGGCATTTTGAATGATTTTGATAGGCATTTTGGGGATACCTTCATATGGGAAAAAGCGCTGACTAAGTCTTAGAGCTGTTGCAGAGACATCTGAATCTATGTTTATGTCCTTATCGTTGTTAAGCTCTTGAATTTTTTCCTGCATAAGGTCTTCAAGCTTTTTCTCGGATAATTTAGGGACCTTGACCAATTGGAAATAATTCAGATAGTTTGGATTGACAGCTTCTATTTTGGAGCGTTCCTCTAAAGATATTTCTGTAATTATGCGGATGTCGCCTCTTTGGATATAGGGTGCGAGAAAGGCACCTACACTGATATTATAGTTTTCATACTTACCAATATTGAAAAAAGAGTACAGGTCTTGAAAATAGACAATCACCGGCTTGTTGTTAAGTTTTTGTCCTAATTCTATGATACCTGTTTGCCAAGCGAAATGGTGCTTTTGGATCTTTTTAATAAAATTAGAAGCACTTATGGTATATAGCTTATAATCTGGATTTTCCATGCCCCAATTTTGCAAGGCATGCTGTATAGCAAGACTCTTTCCTGAGCCTGGTGTTCCTTCCAACAATATAGATCCAAGATGTATGTTCTCGAGCGCTGATTCCATTTCTTTTGTCAGATCATCTCGCTCATAGATTTTTTCTAACTTATTGGATAGTGGTGTGAAAAATTTATCACATTCATGCAGGTATTCAAATTCATTTTTTGCTTTGATTTGAACACTAAGATTCATTTCTCCAAGCTCTACTTTAGGTTGGTTAAGTAGATAAAAAATTTGCTTTTTATTTTTCTTTAGTTTGTTTTCTACAAAAGAGCGCAATTTAGAATCTAACCATAAGTCAATCTCCTTATCCGTTGTAGCTACATATTCAAGGCCATACTGTGGAACCTTAGCTATATATAAGTTGTTTTCAGGTAATGTTGATTTTATAAATGGAATTTTGATCACAAGATCCTTGAAGTATTTTGTCTCAAAGCTATATTCTTCAACCTTTAAGTCCTTATATACAATAAATTCCCCGGTAAGGATTGGCAGATTAGAGGGCTTTCTTAAAAACAACTCAATCTCTTTTTGATATAATTCAGCCCACTCTTCAGGAGATTCCACTAAGCCAAAGAAATCAATGTCATTAAGACTTTGAACCAAATAATATTTTTCGTTGAATTCTATTTTAAAATAGTGGAACGGGATATTTATTTGCATTATTAATCTGCTTGGTGAATTTTCTGATTTGAAAATTGGGGAAATAAAAGGTTAATTTAAGATCAATACTGACAATGTAATAAAAAACTTAGAAAATTGGTTAAACATATTATAATATGAAAGATTAGTTTTCTAAATTGATTGGAGTTAAAAATCTAAAGAAATAAATATAATTCGATGGCAGAAAGTACTCGAAATCCAAAGAAAAAGAATTTCAAGTATAAAGAACTGAAAGTCTATACCTCTACAGAATGGTTGGCAGATAACAAGAAGAAATATCGCCAAGTGTTTAACCGGTATAGTACGACCTATGTTTATGCCGAGCTATCCTTTTTCAATAAGCAGTTTGATGAAAACGATTGGGAGATTGAGGTGGAGCTTAAGTGTTTTGCTTTAAATAAAGGTCGCCAAGAGATTTGTTCTTTGCCGTTCAAAAGAAAGGTGTCTAAATACGATAGTGTAGTTTATATTCGTGAGGGTTGGGGTTCTAAAACAGAAGGCTCATTTTGGAAAAGAGGTACCTATTATTGGGAAGCATGGATAGAGGGAGAAAAGGTTGCTACAAAATATTTTTACGTCGAAGATGCAGGAGAGGAGAGTAGTAGTCAAGAAAATCCTTTCATGGAAGTTCAGTCATTAAATTTATATGAAGGACCATATGATGATGTAATTGATGAGGGAAGAATTTACTACAAAAACTTTAGTTCAGAGGAGACTCGATACATTTACGCAGAGGTTGTTTTTAAAAATAAATTCAAGGTAAGAGATTGGCAATGTGAAATTTTTGCCAAATTTTACAACAACTCTAAAGAATTGAAAGGTCAAGTTATTCGGCTTCAACGAATAGAACCTAACAAGGATTTAATAAAGGTTACTGCTGGCTGGGGGTCTAATGTAAAGGGATCTTGGCGAAAAGATCTGTATACGGTAGAGTTGGTTTTTATGGATAAATTACTCGCTGCTATTCCATTTACTGTCGGTGATGAGTTTGATGAAGGTTCGAATGATGTATTTATTCCTAATCAGGATTCATTGTATCATAAAACTACAGAGACAGAATTAGATCTTAGTTTTGATGAGTTGTTGAGTAAGCTTAATGCCTTGATTGGATTAACAAAGATCAAAAGGAAAGTAAAAGATCACGCTCAATACATCAAATTTCTTCAATTAAGAAAAGAGAAAGGTTTTGAAGAGCGCGAACCTATAAATGTCCATTCGGTATTTATTGGTAATCCTGGAACTGGTAAGACTACAGTTGCCCAGATGATGGGTAAATTATATTTGAAGATGGGACTATTAAGCAAAGGCCATGTTCATGAGGTTGATCGTGTAGATTTAGTTGGTGAATATATTGGCCAAACAGCTCCAAAGGTTAAAGAGGCTATCGAAAAGGCCCGTGGTGGTGTTTTGTTTATTGATGAAGCTTATAGCTTAGCTAGATCGAATGATGATACAAAAGATTTTGGTCGAGAGGTTATAGAAATTCTTGTTAAAGAACTCTCAAATGGCCCAGGTAATCTCGCTGTTATTGTTGCGGGTTATCCACAAGAGATGGAACATTTCTTAAACTCAAATCCTGGTTTAAAATCTAGGTTCAAACTTTTCTTTGAATTCGATGATTACTTGCCTCAGCAACTTATAGAGATATCTGAATATGCTTGTGGAGAGAAGGAGGTTAGTCTAACTACAGGAGCTAGAAAAATCCTAAATAGGATGATAACGGATGAGTTTAGGAAAAGAGACCGTTCATTCGGTAATGCTCGTTATGTCTTCGATATTATTGAAAAAAGTAAGATTCAAATGGGTATTCGTCTCATGGAGTCGAAAAAGGTAGAGGAAATGGGCAAAAGAGACCTTTCTCTCATTATAAAGGAAGATGTGAAAAATCTAGAGGATAGTAAAAATAATATCCTACCAGACATAGAGATCGATGAACCTCAACTTAAATCTAGTTTGAAAGAGCTTGATGGACTGATTGGAATGGATTCAATTAAAACAGAGATCCGGGATATGGTTCGATTGGTCAAATACTTCAAATATTCTGGAAAGGATGTATTGAATAATTTCTTTTTGCATACTGTCTTTGTTGGAAATCCTGGTACAGGTAAGACTACTGTAGCAAGAATACTTACAAATATTTACAGAGCCTTGGGTATATTGGAACGAGGACTTATGATTGAGACAGATCGTCAGGGACTTGTTGCGGGCTATGTGGGACAGACAGCTATCAAGACCTCTAAAAAGATTGATGAAGCTGAAGGAGGCGTTTTGTTTATAGATGAAGCATATGCTCTTACCTCCGGAGGTAAAAGTTCTATGGGGGATTTCGGAGACGAAGCCATTCAAACCTTACTTAAACGTATGGAAGATGATAGAGGCAAATTCTTTGTCTTCGTTGCTGGTTATCCTGAAAACATGAATAACTTCCTAAAAGCTAATCCTGGTCTCAAATCTCGATTTGATAAAACATTAACCTTTGAGGATTATTCACCGGATGAATTATTTGAAATAGCTCAATTCATGCTCAAAGAAAAAGGACTTAATTTAAAAGCTAATGTACAGCCAATGATACTGGGTTATCTTCAAAAATTGTATGATCAAAGAGATAAATATTTTGGTAATGCAAGAACAGTGCGTAAGGTTGTAGACGAACTGGTTCGGATCTATAATATGCGTCTTGCCTATATGATTGAAAATGGCAAAGAAGTTGGTGCTAGAGAAGGTATTAATATAGAAGATCTTAAGCAGTTGATTTCAAGCAAAGAAAATGAGGTTTACAAACCCAAAGGGATAGGTTTTAGAAAACGTTAATTGTGATTTTTTGAAAAGAATCCGTTGATCCAGGGTTTCCAGGCAGCTTTTACAAGTTTAAATGAAGACCTAGATCTAAGGTTGTTGTTTCTAAAGATTATACCAATGTGAAAAAGGTCGATACTCAATTTAAAAGTGTCGTCCTTTTTTACTTCCTGCCATGCTCTTTTCATGCCTTTTGACCAATAAATATCATCAAATATGACTGTACAATTGTGGGAGTCCATGAATGGTTTAAGTCGCTCAAAATATCTTAATGTAGCCTCTTCATTGTGGTGTCCATCGATGTATATAAGGTCGAATTTTGTTTTTGAGTTGAGCAGTTGGTCTATGTAATTATCGAAGGTCATATTATGCAATTTTGGATGGCTCAGTCCACATAAGTTAAGCGTATCCGCTGCAATTTTAATGGTATTTGGACATGCTTCAATCGTTTGTAAGGATGAAGCAGAGTTGGCATGTCCAAGATAGGATGTACCAATGCCTATACAGGTGCCTAATTCTAGTATTGACTTGGGCTGGAGATGATTGACCAGTTTAAATAGTTGTTGACCTTTTTCAGAAGGGGAAGAGTCTATATTTGCAAGGTTTGAAATAGATCTAGTTGGGTTTTCGCCAGCGCCAAATTCGATTTTTTTAATTGAATTTTTAGACTTTTTAAGTTGATTTCGATAGGACTCTATGAGTGGAAATGCATAGTAATTGCTTTTGTCTTCAAATACTTGTTGGACAAGTCTGAATGCAAAGGGAGCAT
>JBELIG010000014.1:0-2356 GCA_042091035.1 Sphingobacteriales bacterium
CTTAAATTTATGCTTGACTGATAGTCAGCTTGTTGTAGTGCTTTCTATCAGTTTTGGCGATAAAAATCTCTATGCAGATGCCAAAGTTAATTTGATTTACCATAAATTCATCAAAGATCTTGAGTAATGTTTCGCTAAAATGAAAATTGAACTTTGTGCTGATTTCAAGGTGCTTACAGAATCAGATGCCTACAGATAGACCTGCTAACAGAATCCAGCCTTGGCCTATTTCAGCGCCGATGGTTTGTATATTGAATTCTCTGCCGAATGAAATTGCGGGTTGGATGAACCATTGCTTTTTAAATTTAGAAAAGCGATAACCAATTTCTGCAGTCGGTTGAAGTACGAGAATCTGAGATTCTCCACGAGCAATAATTGGTTGAGTTCCACTGCTCCAGTCAATTTTGTTTTTCCAAAGATCTGTACGCAAGCCTAAATAGAATTTATTCCTGTCCGACGTTTTAAAAATTCTATACCCAAGACTTCCTCCCAAGCCTACACCCTTTTCACTATCCTGAACGCCAAAATCCTTATGGTCAAGAATATTTGCTCCTATTCTAAACTGTAATTCCGATGAGTTTCCTAGCTGCTTAGCTAGGCCTATTGATGGGATAACACCTGTAGGATATACTTGGAGTTCAAGGCACAAGTTATGTTGTCCATATGCATGTATTCCAAGAAAAAGTAGTAAAATAAGTACAGATGATTTCATAGTTATAGCATTTAGAGTAAGGCCTCGATCTCGAAGATAGAGGTATACGTCCGTATATTAAATTATGATTAAATTCATAGGCAAATTTAATTCATAGGATTATCTTTTATTTACTTTGACATTGTTTTCTTCAAGTATTGAATATATATATGATCAAATTATCATTTGAAACAGCAAGAAAAGATATAGAGATTAGTTTTGATTTTAATGCGAAAGAGCTCAAAAGGTTACCTGATGAGGACTTTGTTTTAGTACTTAATGATCTTAACACTATGTTACAGGATGAGATCAGTTCCAACTTGCAGGAATTGATTCAGAAGCGGCTCAATGATTTATCGATTAATTGTTTAGGGATCTTTTTTCTGCCAGAGATGACCAATCGGTTTTATGATTTAAAGAATGGGAAGAATTTTAAATTAATTAATAAAGAAATTCTTGGAGAGGAAAAGCCAATTGTGCCCATGCGAATTTGTTTTGAAGAGCCTGGCATTGGCATACCCTTGCGCTTGAAAAAATTTGTATCGGATGAACCGGTTAAGTTGATCCTCCGAATAGGAAAAACTATAAATCTTGAAAAGCAACAATCCTTCTCATCGGTATCAAGATTTTCGAGGTATTTACAGTCAAAAATTCTAGCCCTAGGTGTTCATGTTGAACACAAATATTTATTTGGTAATCCTTTTAAGCGCAACGCACAAGAGGAGCCAATTGCTGAAGCTGCAGATGGTCAATTGATTGCAAGTGAGATAGAAAATCTGACATTTGAAAACTTAATTGCCACTCAAGGTATTTATGATGTTATCGTTGCGGCATCTCACCAGATTCCTAATACATTATTAGAGATTGGTCGTTTGCGCGAGATTGCATTTAGGGCCGTATCGGAGGGGTCTGGTAAGTCTAGAGATCTTGACGAGTATGACGTACATTATTACCAATTGATCATATGGGATAAAGAACAAAAGAGAATTGCTGGAGGATATCGAATGGCACCAGGAGATTTGATTTTGAATCAGTTTGGGAAAACGGGCTTCTATATCAATTCCCTTTTCAAGATTCATAATGATTTCTTGCCGATCATGAGTGAATCTGTTGAGTTGGGTAGGTCCTACATAGCTACTGACTATCAAAGGAAAAGGTTGCCTTTGTTTCTGCTCTGGAAAGGTATCTTATACTATTTGATAAAGAATCCACAATACCGATACCTTTATGGCCCTATGAGTATAAGCAAGGATTATAGTAACCTTTCTAAAAGTTTGATCGTTGCTTTTATTCGTAGATACTTCTTTAATGAGCAATTAGCTTCTTATCTTCAGCCCCGGAAACCATTTAAGGCAAAGGTTCATAAAGTTGATCTGGAGCTCCTTATGGATGGTCTTGGAAAGGAAATCAAATTCTTAGATAGCATTATTGAGGAATTAGAACCAAAGCATTTTAAAGTTCCTATCCTACTTAGACAGTATATCAAGTTGAGTGCTAAGTTTATCAGCTTTAATGTAGATCCGGCTTTTTCAAATGTACTAGATGGATTTATAATTTTAGACTTGAATGATGTGCCCTTAAGTATGATAGAAGCACTGAAAAAAGAAGTATAATATAGATGAATAAGATTAGAGCAGGCTATAGATTTTTTTTATTCATGTTCAC
>JBELIG010000014.1:2456-4496 GCA_042091035.1 Sphingobacteriales bacterium
AGGTAGCTGTAGTAGAAAATCCAATAAGGAAATACCATAAAGTTCAAGGCGCTAATCGTTACACCACTTAGTAATAATCTGCCAGTCTTAATCTGTTCTTTTTTATGCGCAGTTTTTTCGGACTTAGTAAAAAAGAAATAATATATACTTAGTCCTAAGAATAGGCAAAAACTGAACCACTGAAAGAATTCGCTAACAGTCTGCTGTTTGATTATCACACTTGCAAAAGTGATGCTTAGATAGGCTTGGATTATTTCTACAGAAGCGGCACCAAGTGCAAACCAAATAGCTGCTTTTACTCCTTTTTCAATACTTATTTTACTAGTTGTAATATTGATCAGACCAAAGGGCAGTGATCCGATAAAACTGAGGATAATTCCCGCGCAGATATGACTAATAAAGTTCATTAAGAGCATGCCTAAAAGTTTTGCGTTTAGGAATTCTTTTTAGGTCAGTCTGCTTCTTATAGTTTTTGTAAATCTTATAAAGATCCCTTATTCCTGCGGACTGAATACCACGTTCTTTTTGGATTTTGTGCAAGTGCCCAATTCTTATGAGGTGATCTTTGTAAGCATTGATTTTTTGTTTTATCGGTACTTGAGGATCATAGATATGGGCAGGTTCTGCACCCACGCCATTGAACTCAATGATCTGTATGTTTTTTCCCTGGTTTAATTCTGCTAAGGTGTTATATTTTAGGTCAAATCTTCCATAGAATATGCCTTCCATTTGTTGGCCTATACCATTGAACTGGTGAAGCATAAAAGGATTTAGTAAATGGTTTCCATCAAGGAATGCTGTTCCTTTGTTGTGGTTACCTACCTTTTCTAGTATGAGATTATTTCCTTCCATTGGGATCTGAACAAGTAAGGAAGCTTTTTCTTTTTTGAATCGCTGTATTTGTCTTCTTGCCCGTTTGTCTAAATTCATCAACTCTTCGACAGTAGATTTTCCATTCCCCTTGACACTTAGATATTTTTTGGTGCAAACAGAACTTATATATCCATGTTTTTCATTGGGTAATCTATAGTACATTACCGCCATTTCATTTGGGAGATCTACAAATTCTTGGAGTATAATATCAAGCTTATATTTTTGGAGGTAGGATCTGAGTTCTTTCTCCGATTGGATGATTTGAACTAAGAATCCTCTCTCTCCGATATTTGGTTTGGCAACAAGTGGATAGGGTAAATAGTGATTCTCGATTTCATCCATACATTTCTCTGTGGACCAATCAGCCTCTAGTAATATGCTTTTAGGTTTGAAGTTCTCAGGTATAGAATTTAAAATGTGAATCTTTGATTCGCCAAATAGCCCTGAGCTTGCAATTGCGGGATTTACATTGGAGAAGAAAAAGGGATCTCTGTATTTGAAGGCTAATTTCAGATAGGTCCCTGCAAGCGGATATAAGGCTTTCCACATGGGAAGGTTTTCCCAATCATTGCTCTTGCTTTCCATTTTTTAGGATTCCTTGTAAATGCTTAGCGCATCACCCAATTCCAAAACACCGGACTCAATTACTTTGCAGGTGATACCACCATGGCCTACTAAAGCTTGATATCCTCCTGGGCCAAAGTTTTCTTCCATGCGATTGCAGGGTACACAGTCTCCGGTTGCAAGTAATATTGCACTCTCTCCAATTCTGAATTTATGACCTATGAGTGCTCTAAGGTTAAAGCCTGAAACAACAATATTCCTTCTTGTAAGCTTGGGATCTATTTTATCCTTATCGAGAATCTTTGCAATCACCTCGAGGTGTTCTTTCTGTATGATTGTAACCATTCGGTTACCGAGTTTTCCATAGTGGTCTCCTTCGATTCCGGATTCCTTGAGGATGTTTACTTTTCTGGCGCTTAAAACCTCCCCTTTATGTTCTTTGCGATAGGAAATGAATTCTACCTTTCCCTTTTGTGGAGCATCTAGTATGAATTGTTCTAGTTTGTTTGCCATGATTAATCAATTTGATGGGTTCAAACAAATATATAGATTTAAGGGAAAGGTAGGCCATTATTTTGGCACAAACTTCAATGAAATTGAGTT
>JBELIG010000014.1:4596-31575 GCA_042091035.1 Sphingobacteriales bacterium
CCAGAGAAAGGCATTTCTGTGCCTTTGTGTAAGATCACTCTGGCTTCTTCGGGGTTCAGTTTGTTGTATTCTTTTTTCATTAGTTAGACTTTTTTAGATAAGGCTCAAAGCGCTTTCTGAATTTGGCGAGTTTAGGATTAATAATAACTCGGCAATAGCCATAATTTTCATTGTTTGAATAGAAGTCCTGGTGGTATTTTTCAGCATCATAGAATTTGATGAGCGGAGATACTTCAGTAACAATTGGACCATCCCATACAGAAGGAGCATAAATCTTCTTTACACTATTTGCAATATCTTTCTGTTGTTTGTTGTGATGAAAAATAACAGACCGATACTGTGGTCCTTTATCATTGCCTTGTCGGTTGAGTGTAGTTGGATCGTGGGTTGTAAAAAACACTTCACAAAGCAGTCTGAAGTCTATTACTGCAGGATCGAATGTCACCTGAACAACCTCTGCATGACGTGTTCGTCCGGAGCATACCTCTTCGTAGGAATAATACTTTGTGTCACCTGAATATCCGGAAACAACACTTACAACTCCATCTAATTCTTCGAAAACAGCTTCTACGCACCAGAAGCATCCACCTCCAAATGTTGCTTTTTCAAGGTCTTGGGCTTGGGAGTAAATGGAGGTCAGTAGTAATAAGGCAATAATTGTATAGCGCATTCTTTTCTTTTTTAAGTAAATAACTAAATAGGGGTCTTGGTTCAATGGTCGCAAAAAAAAAGGTAACACCATAGTGGCATTACCTCATTTTATTTAGAACCCAATTGCACTAACTGGCATATTGGGATCGTAATCTCCTTCGATCACCGGTGTTTGCCGTTTTCCAGTATATTCTTTTACATTTTGGTAGACAAAATTGAATAGTTCACTGATGGTGATGATATTATCTTTGACTCCCGAATCTGCAGCTCCTTCCAATCCTTTGATCAGATAATGACTGAAAACTCCTTGTCTTAATCCCTGAGATTCTAAGGATGTTTCCTGAGATTTCGAGGACATTATTAGTGCAGTACCTTCTTTAGCTTGTGCAAGACTCTCATAATAGGACTCTAAGATGGATTTTGAACTTCCACTTTTCATAGCAAGTAGAGAACCGGAATGACAGGCGTCTGCTATGCAAATTTTATATTTAGCTTCACTTTCATCCAAGAGTGATTTGATCGTTTCATGATCTAGGCGGTTATTATATCCGTCAAAGTCTATGGGCAGAAATGCACCATTCAAGCCATGTCCTGAAAAGTAAAGAAGAATTAGGTCATCGGGACCAGCTTTTGCAAATGTACTGCGCATAGCATCCATGATCTGAAGCTTTGTTGCTGCTTCATCTATAAGGATACTAATTTGATCATTTTCCAGGGCACCTCCTTTAGGCGATCTAAGAAATGCATATACTCTGTAGGCATCGTCATCTGTATATTTAAGCGTGGGCATGTGATCGTAGGAAGAAACACCTACCACAACTGCATACACTTTGGGTCTTTTAAATGTAGAACTACTTGGAATATTTTCTTCTTGATTCAATCCACCAGCAGCAAATTCACCATTGACCCAATTCCCTTGTATGATTGCACCATCGTATTTTTCGAGTGTACCATTGCCGTTGTATTTTCCATCTTGCCAATTGCCTTCATAGCTAGTCCCATTATCAAAAATCATCTTTCCATAACCATCCTTACAATCTCCGGATACACAACCTGTGATGCTGGCAATTTCATCATTCGTTATAAATGATCCTTCATCCCAACGGCCACTTTGTTTTTTCCCAGTTGCACTGATTAGCATACCAGTTCCATGATAAAGTCCTTCTTTTACAGAGCCACTATACGTACTTTCATCTTCGTAAATAAATGTTCCCTCTCCATTGGGTTTTCCCTGTTGGAACTGACCTTCAAATCGAGCGCCGTTTGCATAGGCAAAAATACCTGATCCATCCGTACAATCTCCGCTTATACAACCACTTTGAACATTCGCTTCTAACTCATTTTTGGCTTCATTTGGAAACAATTCGCTGATAACCTCTCCCTGCTCATTGAGTGGCTGACCTTTTTTCCAATCACCGGTCCATTTACTTCCTTCTGGACTAATCTTGGTACCTCTACCTTCTGGATATCTATTGGCCCAATTACCTTGATATTTACTTTTATTTGGGTAGTAGCACACTCCAATACCGTGAATCTGACCATTTACGAATTCACCAATGTATGCAGCGCCTGATGGGAAGATGTAGATTCCTTTTCCATTGTTACAATCACCGCTGATACAGCCAGTTTGCTGAGGGTTTTTGCTTGGGTTTCTCAGGCGCTCTTCAAGCGTCATTTTCTTTTCTTCCTCTATGAGCACGTTGACGAGTTCGTTGGAGGTATCATCTTCCGTTTTAGTTGATACAGCTATAGCTTCGCTTTCTTCTACCACGGGAGGGGCTGTTGGTTTTCCTTTGCTCCACCAACCTTCTGTTTTTGTTCCGTCGGGATATA
Source organism: Sphingobacteriales bacterium (assembly GCA_042091035.1). Classification (GTDB taxonomy): domain Bacteria; phylum Bacteroidota; class Bacteroidia; order Chitinophagales; family Saprospiraceae; genus AM-2324. The sequence goes on from JBELIG010000014.1 coordinate 7,081, forward strand.
TTTTTATACCCTGACCTTCTGGATAATTATCTACCCAATTACCTTGGTATTTTGATCCATCTGTATAATAGAATGATCCGATTCCATTTGCTTTTCCTGCCTTGAATTGTCCGATATATTTACCTCCCGAAGGGAATATCATAATGCCTGTGCCGTTTTTACAATTACCTGTTTGACATAATGGAGATTGAGCACTTAAGCTAGTGATGTATAACATACATAGTATGCTGATTGTGAGAAGCTTTATTTTTGAGATGACTGGATGCATTGGCTTTGTGTTAGATTAGTTTAATTATGATGATTTAATAAAATCTATAGGTCGCTAACTATGCGTTTGTTTAAGATACTTATCTAATAACGTAAAAAAAGTGAATTTGATATGTGTGATAAAAAAAGACAGCCTTGGCTGTCTTTTTTATAATCCACTAAGTGGCATTTGTCCATCTATCTTTCCGAATATGATTGGGGTTTGCTTGCCTGCTGTGAATTTTTGGACATTGATCTTAGTGTACTTGAACAGTTCTGAAATATTTATGATATCATCATTATTTGTATTCGCAGATCCTTTGAGTCCATCTATAAGGAAATGACTGAATACGCCAGCCCTTAGGCCATCGTGCTCAAAAGAAAGTTCTCTCGATTTTGAAGATAGAATGAACGCATAGCCTTCATTGGTTTCATATAGTTTTTGATAAAAACTTGGAGAAAGATCTTCCTGAGGGGAAGAGATTCCTTTTTCTGTTAAATACCCAAGTCCTCCTGCATGACAAGCGTCAGCAATGATTACTTTTTGTTTTGCTTTAGACGTATTAAAAATGGTACTTAATTCAGTATGATAAACTATGGTGTTTTTATTATTTAAATCATAAGGTATGAATCCATTTCTTAATCCATGACCGGAATAATAAAAGATAACCAAATCGTTGTCATCTGCCTTGGCAAATATTTCTTTAGATGCTTGTAAAATATTTGATTTTGTTGCCTCTTGGTCTACGAGTAATCGGATTTGTGATTTTCGAAGTGCTCCACCCTCTGGACTTCTTAGGTGAAAGTATAATCTTCTTGCATCGTCATCCGAGTAAACTAGATCCTGGCTAGTTTGAGGGTAATCACTTATTCCTATGATCACTGCATAGATATCCACTTGTTCTTTTCGAGTTGTTTGTTCTGAGTCTTGAGGTCTAATGTCATGGATCTTATCTTCTTTGATTAGGTTTCCTCTAAAGAATTCACCAGATATACTTCCCCCTTGGGCATAGTTGAGTGCTCCTTTGCCATGCGGAACATTATGCTCAAATCCTCCTATGTATTTATCGCCGTTGTTATAATTGACTTGACCAACTCCCTTTGGCCTGCCATTGAAGAATTGACCTTTATACATTGATCCATCCTTATAGGTGTAGGTGCCATTCCCTTGAAGGCATTCTTGGCTATTACAGTTTCTATCGATTTGTGGATCATCGAGAAAGGCGGTCCGATCTTTATTTACCATTGAGCCGAACTCCCAGGTTCCTCTTACTGTGCTACCATTTTCGCGTGTGATGATTCCATTACCATGGATACGACCTTCAACGAAAGATCCTTCGAATTTAGCTCCGTTTGGTTTATAGATTACACCTTGTCCATGCTGTTGATTGTTCTTCCAATGGCCAATATACAAGTCGCCACTTTTGAAATAGAATGCTCCGATGCCATTAAAATTTCCCATTTTAAATGAACCTTCATAGTGCCCATTGTCTTTGAATAATTTTCCTTGGCCGCTAAACACTCCTTTTTCCCAAGTACCAATGTATTTATCTCCATTTTTGTATTCAAGGCTTCCTTCTCCTGCGGGTAATCCACCCTTGAAATGTCCAGAGTAGATACTGCCGTTCGGATATTTGAAGGTGCTAAAATGATTGTAACAATCTCCTTTTATACATTGAGCTGAAAGGAAGATTGGTAAAAAAAACGTAACTAAAGCAAACACGTTCCTTTTCATTGTAAGTTGGTTTTTGTTATGTATAGTTGTTACATAAGCATAATTTTATTTGTTTTATTAACTATTTATATATACTAATATTTTGTTATCTATCGAATTTTAGATTTTTTTTCGATGAATGACAATTTTATTTAGATACATTTAATGGAATAAGAAATGGCAGAATTATATTAAATTTGTTGTACTCAGATAATTATTTAAAATAGAATGAAATGAAAGGTATTTGGATATTAGGAATACTTGCTGTTTTAGTTACGGCATGTAGTAATGAGAAAAATAATGAGGAAGTTCCAGCAGATTCGACAGAAGTAGAGGCAAGTCCTTCATTATTTGGTGCTGAATTTGATGCTGAAGATGCGAAGGATATAAACGTTATAGATCCTTCAACGATTGCGGAATCTGATTCTTTGGATGCTGTTGTTTATGGCACAGTCAAAGATGTATGTCAGGTTAAAGGTTGTTGGATGACTGTAGTTTCTGATTCGGATACTTCTCAGGTTATAAATGTACGATTTAAGGATTATGGTTTCTTCGTTCCTAAAGATCTTATGGGTACGAAAATTGCTATGAATGGAAAAGCATTTTCTGAGATGACTCCTGTGGATGAGTTGAGACATTATGCAGAAGATGCTGGTAAAACTGCCGAGGAAATTGAGCAGATCATTGATCCAGAGTATCAGCTGAAGTTTTATGCTTCTGGCGTACAAGTCATGAAATAAATCAAAAGGAGATAATTTTTTTATCTCCTTTTTTGTTTAACATACATTATGTAGTAACTCCTATATTTTGTCTAGGTTCTTTTTCTTTTATTTAAAGCCATTGTCTTGAGGTCCCAATTTAGTTTTCTATTTATTTCAATCTTGCTATTGTTGCAGGTACAGCTTATTGCTCAGCGTTCTGAGGCAGATAGTATGCAACGATTAATTTTATTTGAAAAAGACACAACAAGAATCGTTGAGTTGCTCAATGAGATTGGTTGGGAGTTGAAGGTGGCAGCGCCCGATACAGCAAAGACACGCTTACTGCTTGCAGCTGAGATTGCGGAGCGAAACGAATTATACTCTGCTCAAGGAGATGCCTATAATTATCTTGGAGTGCTAGAGAGTATTCGAGAAAACTTAGATGCTGCTGCAAAGTACTGGGAAACTTCGCTCCAAATCCGCATTGATACAGAAGACAAAAAGGGCCAAGCGAAGATTTATAATAATCTGGGGATTCTCTACAAGAACAAGAATGATTTTACAAAAGCTATCCTTTATTACAGGCAGGCTGAGCTTATATATGAGGAGCTTGACAATCCAATAAAGGCAGGAAATCTTGCCTATAATATTGCTAAATTATATGATGAGTTCGGTCATTTTAATCAGGCTATTGAATATATATACAAGTATTTAAATAACCTGGAGGAACAAGCCAGTTTAAATAGTCTTGATGAGCAGGAGTTGGCAGATCTTAAATCTAGTGAGGCTGATGCATATAACCTTATGGGTAATGTAAAGTATTCTTTAGCTAGGAATATAGAATCTAAGAAGTCTTATCTAAAATCTATGGCGATTAGTCAGTCTTTAGGTGATACCAGCAAATTGGCAAATGTTTTTAATAACCTGGGTAATTTGTATTCCTCTTTTAGCTGGAAATACCATAGGGATAGCTTATCTGAGAAAGCGATAGCATATCAAGATTCTTCTATTGCATTTTATAATCAATCACTTTCTTTTAGACAGGAGATGCAAGATGAAGATCATATCGATAGATTGAAATTCAATATTGCTACTTGCGAACGTGATAAAGGAATTTTTTATAAGGAAATTGGTAAAGTCGGTTTGTTCAAGAAAAAGATGAAACTTGCCCAGGACGAGCTGGAGCGTCTGCGCAGTGTCTGGAGTAAGGCTTCTGATGAGCTTCGAATCATACAGGTCAATAATGCCTTATTCGAAGTGTATCTTGCACTAGGTAAAAAGCAGCAGGCTTTAGATGCATTGAATACCTCATCCACCTTGGCAAATGCTAATGAAAGTGATTGGTATATTCAACGATCTCTAGAAGATTTTTCGAAGTATTATAAAGCAAATGGACAATATGAGCAAGCGCTTTCCTACTCGGAAAAGTACAATTTATACAGGTACAAAAATATCAATGAAAAGCAGATTCAGGATAATGAAAAGCAGGCAGCTCTTTATCTAGACCAAAAGAATATACGGGAAATTGAACGAAAGAAAGAAGATCTAAAATTGAGTAATCTTAAGCTTAGAAACAGTTATATATATATTTCTATTGCGATATTTTCCTGTTTCATTTTTATTTTTCTCTTTGTACGATTTAGAAGATTACATGCCAAAATTCAAGGCTTGTTGTTGAATATACTTCCTCCATCAGTTGTGAAACGGATACAGGCTGATGCTACTGATGATTGTGCCACAAATTTTGAAGCTGCGACTATACTATTTTCGGACTTTGCCGGCTTTACAGAAATATCTGCACAGATACCACCAAATGAACTTCTGGGGTATTTAAACAAATTTTTTACTGCCTTTGATGAAATTATAAGTGAAGAAGGAGTAGAGCGAATTAAGACAATAGGGGATGCGTACATGTGTGTTGCTGGAGTTCCCGATGAGTATTCAGATCATGCGCAACGAATGATAAGGTCTGCCTTTAGAATGCGCAAAGCTGTTGATGATCTAAATGCCATGCATAGAGCAGCGGGCGTTCCTGAGTTTAAGATACGGATTGGGATTAATTCAGGTCCAGTATCTGGTGGGATTGTCGGAGTTAAAAAGTATGCTTATGATGTATGGGGAGATGCTGTAAATGTAGCTTCCAGGATGGAGAGCAATGCTCATATAGGTGGTATTAACATCTCAGAGGATACTTATTCACTAGTAAAGGAAGAACTTATGCTTCTGGAGAAAGAATTTGAATTTGAAACAGAGGTCCGAAAAGCAGTTCAGGTAAAGGGTAAAGGAGCAATGGATATGTATACCTTCATATAAATTTGAAAACTTAGGCAGCGAATTGCTGTTCTGTTTCGATTATTATATGAAGGCTGTGCAGCCCTTTTCGGAACTCTCACTAGTTTAAAATTAATGCCCTGAAAATTATCCAAAATGAAAAGGGTCTGCATATATCCTTTTAAAATTCCAATTCAAATTCCTTTTCGTATTTATAGCTTTGTCTTTCTCTACAATATTTTATGGGTGCACCCATAAATTTTAGTTCTTGAATATACCTGTAAATTGTTGCTTCAGATACGCCAAGCCTGTTCGCTAGTTGGGCTGGAGATCCTGTAGATTTTCTTCTGATAAGGGTATCTAGACGTTTGGTTCTGGAGATAAATTTTAATGCTTGCATAGTTTTTTATTTTAATTTACCCTCCGTTATTGCTATATTAAACTGCAAGTAAGCCTAGAATAGACATTAAAAACCCCGTTGAAATCACTCATCTTTTTTGATAAGTTTATGCTTGTCAGTTTGTTGTGTTTTTTATAAAACCAGAATGAAGATGAATTTTACCCTATTAAAAAGCCTTATTACGGTCATTGAATCAGATCAGCCCAGATTTTTTGATCAATTTCAATCCTTTCTATCTACTGAGAAGTATATCAACTTAAAACAGGGGCTGGTTAGTTGTAAAGTTGAGGAAGACTTAGTTGTAAACCTTTATGGGTCATTAAACACTGGGGCCTATTCAAAACTTAAATCAAGGTTTACAGATCAACTGTTAGACCTTTTTCTAATGTCTAAGACAACTAAGCTGAGCGCTTATTCAGGAACCTTACTATCCAAATATTGGCAACTTACTCTATTGTTTAAATCGATGGGGCATTTAGAACTCAGTAAGACCTTTGCAATCAAAGGACTTAAGATAGCCGAGCGAAAAAAGAAATTTAAACAAGCCTTTAAGTTCGCGGATTATCTAAAGAGTTATCATCTCTTAATGCGATGGGATTTACGGGCTTTTTGTAAGATGGAGCATAAAGCAGCAGATTACCTCTTGCTGTTCAACGAGGAACAACATTTGAAGAATATCTATTTCTCTCTGACTTTTCAATTGAGTGTACAAAGGTATCCATCCTTTGGTGCTCCTTCATTTGAAGTGCTTGATTTTGAAACTATTCAGATACCGGATCAACGGTGTAAGCATGCTTTATTTTACTATCATTCATCCATCGTACTTCATGCAATACTTAATAAATCCTTCAACTCTGCTATTCGGTATATTGTATCTGTTGAAGCTCAATTTGAAAAAAATGAATCTAAATCGTGGAGTAGATTGTTAGACAATCTTAAGATTCTTAAAGCGCAAATACTTTTGCACAGGGGGCAGCTAGATCACGCATTATCGATACTTGAAGAATTGGCTCCGTCAAAAAGTGTCATTGAGTCAGGAAGGATTATATTTTTGAAGAGTAGAGTTCTTTTGAGATTGAATAGGTACCAGGAAGCCTTTGATCTTTTCCGGGTTTATTATCCCCGATTGAATAAGATCCGAAACTTAGATCTTCCATTTGTTGAAGGTTTTTATCTGATGTATGGCTTGTTTTATGTTTTGTATCGCTATGGGAAGGTTCATTGTGAAGCATCTTATTTTAAAACATTCAGGTATTATAAATGGCTGAATTCCTTACCGATCTATTCAAAAGATAAGATGGGAATGAATATAACTATATTGATTATTGATTTTTTGATCGGAAAAACAGAAGGTTGGTCTAGCATGTATGCAAAAGCGGAGCAACTCGATCTTTACCGTTATCGGTACTTCAAAAATAAAGAGCAGTATAATTCTGTTCGTTTATTATTTCGATTTTTTAAAGAATATGCAAAACACCAAATGGATAAAGATATTGTTGATGAGTTGAAAGGGCGAATTTCTAAAATGGGATCTTCTAACTCAGATCAATTACCCTTATATTTTAGTGAGATTGAATTATTGCCTTGGAAGGCATTTGGAAATTTGGCTTTGGAAGAAAAAATGAATGATGATAAATAGAGTTAAGGCTGTAAGTTTATTTATTCTAGTTGGACTACTTTCAACATACGCACAAGCTCAACTTGCGAAACTGGATTCGTTTAGGGACAATGAATCCTCTTTTCAGTACAAAGGACTTTCAATTGTTGCTCCCAAGACTGATGTGGGTAATCAGCCATACTGCGATTTGAAAGAGTCGGGTGCAAATTCAGTTGCCATAATACCATTTGGATTTTCTCGGCAGGGCGAAAATACGGTTCGGTACAATTATGCGAATTGGCAGTGGTGGGGGGAGACCTTGGAAGGAGCAGAGCGATCAATTGAATATGCCCATAATGAGGGACTAGAGGTCATGCTTAAACCTCAAATATATATTCCGGGTTCTTGGCCTGGTGCCTTGGATTTGTCAGATGCTGACTGGGCGGTTTGGGAGGCAAGTTACCGCACATTCATACTTGATTTTGCGCAGATAGCTGCTCGTCAAGAGGTAGCTCTTTTTTGTATTGGTACAGAATTGGATATCTCGGCAATAAAACGTTCAGTGTTTTGGGTTGATTTGATCAAAGATGTCCGGGCGATTTATGATGGTCAGCTTACCTATGCCGCTAACTGGGATAAATTCAGTCAGATAAGTTTTTGGTCGGACCTAGATCATATTGGTATTGATGCCTATTTCCCTTTGCTGGATAAGGTAAATCCTTCTGTGAAAGAGCTTGAAAAAGCTTGGAAAAAACATCTCGATGAAATAGAGCGTACTCAATCGGAATACAACAAGCCAGTATTGTTTACAGAATATGGTTATTTGAGTGTTGATAACTGTGCTTTTGAAAATTGGAACCTGGAATCCAATCGACGCTCTATGGCTGCAAATGAACAAGCTCAGGCAAGGGCCTTTGATGCTTTATTCAAGACTTTTAGAACTAAAGTATGGTGGAGTGGGGGATTTATCTGGAAGTGGTATATCGATGAGGGGACTAAAGAAAGAAGGCCTGAGACGGATTATACGCCCCAGGCCAAAAGTTCTTTTTATACGATAAAAAAATGGTATTTATCTAAGTAGCTGCTGCCTGCATGAGTAATGCACAAGCCCAGGCTCCGTATGTCCCTAATGCATATCCAAGCACTGCCATAAGTACACCAACAGGTGCAAGTGAAGAATCAAATGCTGATGCTACAATAGGAGCCGATGCTGCACCACCTACATTTGCTTGTGATCCAACAGCAACAAAGAAGAAAGGCGCACGTATGATTTTTGCTACCACGAGTAATATGATTACATGTACTAGCATCCAAATTAATCCTATTGCAAAGAGACCTGGGTTTTTAAATATCTCACCAATATTCATTTGCATACCTATAGTTGCTACTAAAATGTAGATGAAAACTGAGCCAAACTTTGAGGCACCTACTCCTTCTAATGATCTAAATTTAGTAAAAGAGCCACCCACGCCGATCGTTGTTGCAATTACTATTAGCCAGAAGAATCCAGACATTAAAGTCGAAAGTCCATTCTCCACAAGCCAATTATTGTTGGCTTCGTTGATGCTTTTAAATACTGGAGAAAGTATATCTGCTCCAAAATGTGCCACTGCAACTCCACCAAAAGCAATTCCAAACATAACAAACAGCTCAGTAGTTGTTGGTATCTTATTAACCTTAGCTCGGAACTCTTTTACTTTATCTTTTAAGGCTGTTATTGCTGAATTATCCGCTTTGAGGATTTTATCAATCTTGTCAGATTGTCCTGCTCCGAAAAGAAGAAATGCCATCCAAATATTTGCTACTATGACGTCAACAACAATCATACTAGAAAATATTTCATTTTTAACCTCAAATATTTCCTTCATAGCGGTCTGGTTTGCTCCTCCGCCAATCCATGATCCAGCGATTGTTGACAACCCTCTCCAAAGTTCATCCGGATTTACGTTTAGAACAGACTCAGGTAATATTGCTGATGCTGCGAATAGTGCAATGGGGCCACCAAGGATAATACCAACCGTAGCCGCAAGGAACATGATAATCGCTTTAAATCCTAATTGCTTGATTCCCTTGAAATCAATACTTAAGCAAAGCAGAATTAGTGAGGCAGGAAGTAAATATCTAGAAGCTACAAAGTATAGGTTTGAGTCCTCACCCGAAATAACCCCTAAGGGCCAATTCAATAGACCTGGGATGAAATAACAAAGCAGTAATGGAGGAACAAAGGTGTAGAATTTCTTAAATGCAGCTTGATTCGAAGTGTGGAAAATAACCGCTAGGATTATTATCAAAATTCCGAATATTACTGCGTCGTTTGTAATTAAAGGTTCCATATAGTGTAAGTTGTCAATTTTGCCTAAAGATAATAAAAGTCTGTACTTGCTTAATTGGTAATGAATCCAGCGGCTAAGTATGTACCTGCAAAAACCAAAAACCCTAAATAAAATAGAAGAATTCCTAGAGTGTTAATAAGTATTACCTTAAGTAAGGTTTTGATAGCACTATTCTTAAATAAACTTGTGAACACTGCTGTAATGTAGAATAGATATATTGCCCCCCAGATAAGTACATGCTTGGGACTATTCAGCTCTAATACTATGAATGGAATGAAAAAGACATAGGCCTGTGTGTAAACGTATGCGTTTATAGCGATTTGCTCTACTAGGTTAAAACCAGTTTTTTTAAAGAAAAAATAGCTAAAAATGCCCATAGAAATGATGGAGCCAATGACCCAAATATTCCAAAATCCTAGGTAGTATTTGTTTATTGATTCATTGAATAGTTCTATTCGATCTCCGTCTAAAGCTGCACCTGTCTCAGCAAAATTTTCAGCCTGAAAATCAAAGTAGTTGAATTTTAGAATCAGAAAAAGTACAATTCCGTTTATAATCAACAGATATTTTAGTGGATTAGCTACTCGATCCCTGTCGTGCCCAAGAAAGGATCGTATAATATTTGCTGGTTGGGTGAAGAGTCCAACAAAGGTGTAAAAGAATCCTTTGTTGAGGTCAAAAACTTTTGCGATTTCGAGTGGAAGGTTTGCAAAAGTTAAACGTCTGATTTTTCGTTCTCTAGTAATTATGGCTTCTTTTTTCTCCCATACATTCCAGACTTTTTTGGGAGCGTTGTCTGTTGGTATATCGTGAAGTACAGAGGCGTTTTGGCTCTCCTGGTCTTCAAGCATGTTTGTAGATTCGTAGTTTGTATTGTCCATTTTCATGATTACTTGGTCGTCAAATGATCTATGAAAATAATTAAAATATGTTAGTTTGGAGCAATTGTACAAAAAAAGCAGGCGCTCAGCACCTGCTTTTTTTAATTCATATTGTCAAAATCCTCAAAGGTGTACTCATCGAGGAGTTCAAAGCTAACCTGCCTTTTTTCCTTGTCTGCATCGACTACTTTGACTTTTACTTCTTGTCCCATCTTAAAGACTTTTCCGGTTGTAATACCAACAGCTTTTAATCTGGATTCAGGAATTTCGAAAGGTTCAGGAATACGAATGAATTCAACCATTCCCTCACACTTGTTTTCGTTTAGTTCAACAAAGATTCCACGGTCGATTATACCTGAGATCTTGCCCATAAACTCTTCCCCAATATGTTGTTCGAGATACTCTACTTGTTTGTAACGCACAGATTCACGTTCAGAATCCATGGCTTTTCGTTCCATTTCGGAGATGTGTTTACAACGCAATTCAAGCTCTTCTTTATCTGTTCGGTATATATTTCCTTCTAGATTTTTATGCAATAAGCGATGTACAAGAACATCACTATATCTTCTAATTGGAGAAGTGAAATGTGTATAGTGGGTAAATGCTAATCCATAGTGCCCAATATTTTCAGAAGTATAGATGGCCTTTGCCATTGTTCGGATTGCAATTGGTGTTAGCAATTTTAATGCCTCATTCTCTTCTGCTTGTTCACGCATACTGTTGAAGGAGTATGCTATAGATTTTGGAGACTCTATATTGATTTCAAAGCCAAGTTCTAGCGCAAAAGATTTTAGGTTTGCTATTTTATCCGGATCTGGTTCATCGTGTACACGATACACAAATGGAATTTCTTTTTCCTTCCCTTTTTCACTGATATACCAAGCGACTTCTCTGTTTGCCAGTAGCATAAAGTCCTCAATAAGCATATGCGCATCTTTTCGAACTTTTAGGTAGACACCAATAGGTTTAGCTTCCTCATCTAATTTGAAGCGAACTTCATCCGTTTCAAAATTGATAGCTCCGTTCTTGAACTTACGTTTTCGGAGTACTTTGGAAATTCGGTCCATCTCTAGGATTTCATCTGAAAAATCCCCTGTGCCGGATTCTATAACTTCCTGTGCTTCCTCGTAGGTGAAGCGTCTATCTGAATGTGTAAGTGTCCTTCCAAACCATCTGCTTACGATCTTGTCTGCTTCGTCAAACTCAAATACTGCAGAAAAGGTGAATTTATCTTCATTGGGTCTAAGTGAACAAAGACCATTGGATAAACGCTCAGGAAGCATAGGGAGTACTCGATCTACCAAATATACAGACGTAGAGCGTTCAAAAGCTTCTTTATCTAAAGCTGAACCTTCCTGAATATAATGCGCTACATCAGCAATGTGAACACCTATTTCTTTATTACCATTTTCTAAAACCCTATACGAAAGTGCATCATCAAAATCTTTGGCATCATGCGGATCTATAGTGAAAGTAGTCACCGTACGCATGTCTCTTCTTTCTGCAAGGTCTTCCGCTGTTATTTCGTCCGATAGATTATTTGCTTCTTGAAGAACTTGGCCAGGAAATTCTAGGTTGAATCCATTATTTATTAAGATGGTCTTCATCTCAAGATCTGAATCTCCAGTTTGCCCCATGACGGACATAACTTTTGCTTCGGGACTTTTAGAAGTTCCTTCTTTCCAATCTATAACCTCTACAACAACAATGTCATTATCTTTTGCACCGTTCAAATGTTTGAGGGCAACGAACATATCAGAATTTACCCGCTCATTGCTAGGGATAAAAAATGCAAATTTTTCAGAAATCTTGACAATTCCTATAAACTGACTGTTTGCTCTTTTTAGAACCTTTATAACTTGACCTTCAGGCCTTTTCCCTCTTCTTGTTGGCCAGTACTGAATCTCTACAGTATCTCCATTGAATGCTCCATGGAGTTTATGCTCTGTAATAAAGACATCATTTTCTAATTCGTCAATCAGTATGAAAGCTGCTCCGCGACGGGTCATGTCTACTTTGCCGACAGCTGTTTTTCGGTCCCCTAGGCCTTCTGTATCTTTGTATTGGTATACAAATCTTCCTTTCTCGATAATCACATTACTTGCTACGAGCTCATCTAGGATAGGCTTGATTTTTTCTGTATTCTTTTTTACAGACAGTTTCTTTGAGATTAGTTTAGCTGGGAGTGCTACACTTGGGTTTCTTTTTAAAATTTTGATGATCTCTCTTCTCAAATCGTTGTTGCCGATTTTTTTGGCAACCCGCTTCGTCGATTTTTTTCGTTTCATTCTGTTTTTTTAATCTTTAATTTCGCCGTCTGGCATGAGTTCTAGTATGACGGCTTTACTGTTTGCGGCATCGTAGGTGAGCGTATTTATGTCTTCTGACTGTCCGGTAAGAACTTGTATGGACCAGTCTTCTTTCATTATTGATACCGATCTGGTTAATAGTTTACCATCGTAAAAAGTTCCGCCGATTACCTTTTTATCAATGATATCGCCTTCGTTTGTATAAGTAGCTAGTACGTATTGGTAGTCCATAACTCCACCTCTCCAATAAACAACAGCCTGGAAGTTAGAAGTGTTTGGAATCTTTGCGCAGGGTATGAATTCTGTCAGATCGTCTATACCCGCTTCAATTGGAAGTATAAAACGCTGGAGCATTGGAATAGAAAGCGGCCTGTTATTTGTGCTAAAAGCAATAACATTTTCTTCGGTAAACGATAAGGGTAATTTTTCTTCTGGGAAAAACTCAAGAAATCCTTCGAAGCTTTCGTCAATTTTTACTGAACGCATTTTATGGTTTTAAATCATCGAATTAGAAGATTCAAAGGTAGTTATAATAGTTTGAATTCGATTAATAATGAATAATGAAAGTGATTTTTACAAGCTTCTAATTTTGAACCATTCTAAATAAGGAATTTAGAGATTACATGTTTAATTAAATATAACGACTTAATACATTATGCTTACATTTGCGTAGTTTAATAAAAAGATAAAACAATATACATGAATTGGTTTGTTCGCTTTTTAACATCTTCTATTGGTAAGAAGCTAATAATGAGTTTGACAGGTTTATTTCTATGCCTGTTCCTAGTTGTACATTTGGCGGGAAATCTACAACTACTACTTGATGACGGGGGGGAAGCCTTCAATATCTATGCATACGTAATGACACACAATCCGTTGATTAAAGCGGTGTCATATGGTACATACTTCTTTATTATTCTTCATGCTATACAAGGTATTATTCTTGCTATTCAGAACAGAAAGGCGAGAAAATCTAAATATTCTGTAACGGTAACTCGCACAACTGGAACAAATTCTTTTGCTGCAAGACAGATGGCATTGCTTGGTAGTTTGATTTTGATTTTCATTGGAATTCACATGGGTGATTTCTGGTGGAAAATGAAATCAGGACAAACTTCCATGGAGAAATATGACAGTTTTCAATTCGAGGTTCAGAATTTATACGAAAAGGTAGATGCTACTTTTGCAAATGAGTGGATCGTTCTATTTTATGTGATTTCTATGATTGGTCTGTCGTTCCATTTACTACATGGGTTTCAATCTGCATTCCAGACACTTGGTCTGAATCATAATAAGTATACGCCATTTATCAAGGGGCTTGGAAAAGGGTTTGCAATTATTGTCCCTGCTCTATTTGCTTTAATTCCAATATATTACATGTTTATCAAGTAATAAAGCGTTGAATTTGGCCTTGAATAAAATTTTGAAAAAAATAAACAAATAATAATATGAAACTTGACGGTAAAGTACCTACTGGAGAATTATCCGAAAAGTGGACGCAATATAGAGGAACCATGAATTTGGTTGCTCCAAATAATAAAAGAAGACTAGAAGTCATCGTTGTTGGCTCTGGACTTGCTGGGGCATCTGCTGCCGCTACATTGGGTGAGCTTGGTTATAAAGTGAAGTGTTTTACATTTCATGATAGCCCAAGACGTGCACACTCTATTGCAGCACAGGGTGGTATAAACGCAGCGAAGAACTACCAAAACGATGGAGATTCTGTATATAGATTATTCTACGATACGATCAAAGGTGGTGATTACCGCTCTAGAGAGGCAAACGTGCATCGTTTGGCAGAAGCAAGTAGGACAATCATTGATCAGGCAGTAGCGCAGGGTGTACCCTTCGCTCGTGAGTACGGTGGTTTGCTTGCAAACAGATCTTTTGGTGGTGTTCAGGTGAGTAGAACCTTTTATGCAAGAGGTCAAACTGGACAACAATTGTTGATTGGTGCTTATCAATCACTATCAAGACAGATTTCTATGGGTAATGTAACTATGTACAACAGACATGAGATGTTGGATGTAGTTAAAATTGATGGCAAAGCAAGAGGTATTATAACACGTAATCTTGTAACAGGTGCGATTGATCGTCATTCTGCACATGCTGTAGTCCTTGGAACTGGTGGGTATGGAAACGTATTCTATCTTTCTACAAATGCTATGAACTCAAATGTGACAGCAGCTTGGAGAGCTACAAAACGTGGTGCTTTGATGGCAAATCCATGTTTTACTCAGATTCACCCAACTTGTATTCCTGTTTCTGGGGAGTATCAGTCTAAGTTAACACTTATGTCTGAGTCCTTGAGAAATGATGGTAGAGTATGGGTCCCAGGTAAAAAAGACGATGTAAAAGCTATTCGCGAAGGTAGACTAAAGGCTACTGATATTGCGGAAGAGGACAGAGATTATTATTTGGAGCGTAGATATCCTGCCTTCGGTAACCTTGTACCTCGTGATGTTGCATCTCGTGCAGCAAAAGTAGCTTGTGATGAAGGTCATGGAGTCAATGCTACTGGCTTAGCTGTATATCTTGATTTTGCCTCAGCAATTATGCGTTATGGTAAATCAGAGGCACACTCAAAAGGTATGGTGAATCCAAGCGAAGATGAAATTAAATTGCTTGGTGAAAAGGTTGTTGAAGCTAAGTATGGAAATCTTTTCGAGATGTATGCTAAGATTACTGGTGAGGATCCATACAAATCTCCAATGATGATCTACCCAGCAGTGCATTACACGATGGGAGGTCTATGGGTTGATTACAATCTTGAAACTAATATTCCAGGTTTGTTTGCTGTAGGTGAGGCAAACTTCTCTGATCATGGTGCAAACCGTTTAGGTGCATCTGCTCTTATGCAGGGCTTAGCCGATGGATACTTTGTGATTCCTTATACAATCGGACAATTTTTAAGTAACGAGATTAGAACTCCAATTATTGATGACCAGCAACCTGAGTTCGAAGCTGCAGAGAAAGCAGTAAAAGATAGGTTAGCTCAATTAATCAATATAAAAGGTAAGCAGTCTGTAGAAAGTTTCCACCGTCGATTAGGAAAGATCATGTGGGAGTACTGTGGAATGTCTAGAAACGAGGAAGGATTGAACAAAGCTCGTAAGATGATTCAGGAACTAAGAGCTGAGTTTTACAGTGATGTATTTGTTCCTGGAGAACTAAACGAATATAATCCTGAATTAGAAAAAGCTGCAAGAGTTGCAGATTTCCTTGAACTTGGAGAGCTTATGGTTGTTGATGCATTAGATAGACAAGAATCTTGTGGTGGACACTTCAGAGAGGAGTATCGCACACCAGAGGGTGAAGCTATGAGAAATGATAAAGACTTTACTTATGTTTCAGCTTGGGAATGGACAGATACGACTATCGATCCAACCTTGCACAAGGAGGAACTTGAGTTTGAAAATGTTGAGTTAAAAACTCGTTCATACAAATAAGTATCAAGCATCATTATATATCATTTGGATCAGCTGATCCGAAAAAAAAGAAATTATGAAACTTAATCTAAAAGTATGGCGTCAGAAAGGCGCTTCGACCGGCGGAAAGTTTGAAACATATACTGTAGAGGCCAATGAGCATATGTCATTCCTTGAGATGCTTGATGTCCTTAATGAGCAGTTAATTGCAGAACAAAAAGAGCCGGTTTCGTTTGAACACGATTGCAGAGAAGGTATCTGTGGTACTTGTTCAATGGTGATCAATGGTCATCCTCATGGACCTATGAAAGGTACGACTACTTGTCAGTTGCATATGCGTCACTTTAATGATGGAGAGACCATAACAATTGAACCATTTAGATCGAATTCTTTCCCTGTGATAAAAGACCTTGTTGTTGATCGTGCTGCATTCGACCGTATCATACAGTCTGGTGGATATATATCAGTAAATACAGGTCAGGCTCAGGATGGTAATGCAATTCCAATTGAAAAAGATCTTGCATCTGAAGCATTCGATGCGGCAACATGTATTGGTTGTGGTGCTTGTGTAGCAGCATGTCCAAATGCTTCGGCTATGTTGTTTACATCGGCTAAGGTATCTCATTTGAATATGATGCCACAAGGAGAGGTAGAAGCTACGCAACGTGTGTTGAACATGATCAATCAAATGGATAGTGAAGGTTTTGGAGCATGTTCGAATATTACAGCTTGTGAAGCTGAATGTCCGAAGGAGATCTCGGTTAAGAATATTGCCCGCGTAAATCGCGAATATTTTGCTGCAGTGCTTGCCTCTGAGAAAAATCCGTCTAAGTAATTCGTATACAGAACGTTTAAATGATATTAAAGTAAAAGGGATCCAAATAGGGTCCCTTTTCTTTTTTAAATTTAAGTTTGTTGGTTTTTAGATTTTTATCTATCTTTGCGACCAAATTATTTGCTATGTGAACGCACATAGTATTTTTTATTAACAATTTAAATAGGTGTCTGATTATGAATCAGTACGAAATTACTTTCATCGTAGATCCAGTGCTGTCGGGCGATGAGATACAGGCGACAGCGAAGACCTATGTTGATCTTTTAGAAGGAGAAGGGTGCAAAATGGTACACTTCGACGACATGGGAATTCGTTCATTGGCATATCCAATTAAGAAGCGCACCAATGGTGCTTATTTCTGTTCAGAATTTCAGGCTGTGAATGGCGAGGTAATCGAGAAAATCGAATTATCACTTCGTCGTGACGAGCGTATCATGCGTTTCCTAACCGTTCGTTTGGAAAAATATGGTATCAAGTACAATGAAGACAAGCGTAATGGTCTTATTGGAAAGAAAAAAGAAGAATCTAAGTCTGAGGATTCTGAGGAAAAAGGTGCTGAAGCAAAAAAAGCTTAAGTACTAACCTTTTAACTTAAAAAGAAATAAAAATGGCTTCTAGAGACGATATTAAATTTTTATCAAATCCTAATATAGGAGATAAGCGCAAGAAGTACTGTCGTTTCCGTAAGTACGGAATCAAGTACATCGATTATAAGGATGAGCAGTTCCTTATGCAATTCGTAAACGATCAAGGTAAACTTCTTCCGAGAAGAATTACTGGTAACTCACTGAAATACCAGCGTAAGGTGTCTACAGCTGTTAAAAGAGCGCGTCACCTAGCGATGTTACCATACGTAACGGATAACCTTAAATAAGTTTTAAGGTTTAATTCAATTCCTAATATTAAAATTCTTAAGCAATGAATATCATTTTGCTGCAAGATATAGATAAGGTAGGGGAAAAGTACGAGGTAGTTACTGTAAAAGACGGTTTCGCAAGAAATCTCCTTATCCCTACGAAGAAAGCGGTTATTGCTAATCAAGCTAACCTAGCTAAACTTGACGAACTAAAGCAGAAGCACGCTACTGAGCTTGCTACTCAGATCGGTGAGTTCCAAGCTATTGCTGACAAGATTAAAGAAATCACACTACGTATCGGTGCTAAAGCGGGTACATCAGGTAAGATTTTCGGTTCTGTGACGAACACATCTATCGCTCAAGCTCTTAAAGAGCAGTGTGAGGTGGAAGTTATCCGATCAAAAGTTGAAATCCTTGATGATGTCAAAGAGCTTGGTACGTATAAAGCGAATGTAAGATTGCACCCAGAAGTATTAGCTGAGGTTGCATTCGAGGTTGTAGCTGAGTAAAATCTGCATCACAACTTACATTTATCGATAAAAAAGTAATTCCGTGTAACGGGGTTACTTTTTTTTTATGTCTTAAGGGTTTAGATTGTAAAATATTGTAAACCAAAAAGATATCCATGCAGAGGCATACAACAATATTTGTCTTTCTAATTTTACTTCTTTTTAGTGCTTGTTCATCCGAACAAAGTGATCAATCAAAAGAAACAAAATCGGTGCGATTGTTTGAGCAGCTTGATACTGATCAAACAGGTATTGACTTCAAAAATAGTCTTACTCTAGAGGAGCAAGCTGAATACATGAACTATGATTATACAATCAATGGAGCAGGTCTTGCTGTTGGAGATTTAAATAATGATGGCTTGAATGATATTTTCTTTTGTGGGAACAAAGTATCGGATAAATTATATCTGAATAAGGGCGATTTTAAGTTTGAGGATGTAACGTCTTCAAGCGGTCTGGGTAAAGGAAGCGATAAGTGGTCGACGGGAGTTACTTTTGTAGACATAAATAATGATCAATTCTTAGATATTTATGTCTGTAGAGGTGGTGACTTGCCAACTGTACAACGCCGAAATGCATTTTACATCAATGACGGGAATGGTTCTTTTATTGATAAAGCCTCAGAGATGGGCCTTGCTGACCAGGGACATTCTACGCAGGCTGCTTTTTTTGACTATGATCTAGATGGTGATCTAGATGTGTATGTGATCAATCATCCTGGGACATTTGATGAGAAAAGACCTCGTAATTATTTAAACAAACGTGGCCTTTACAGTGACCGACTCTACGAAAATAAGGAAGGTAAGTT
This sequence comes from Sphingobacteriales bacterium, assembly GCA_042091035.1. Taxonomy (GTDB): domain Bacteria; phylum Bacteroidota; class Bacteroidia; order Chitinophagales; family Saprospiraceae; genus AM-2324. The sequence continues at coordinate 25,969 of JBELIG010000014.1, forward strand.
TACTGATGTTTCTGAAGTTGCAGGCTTAGAAAATGATAAATATGGATTTGGACTTGGTATAGCTGTTTCAGACCTTAATGGTGATGGCTATCCAGATATATATGTTTCTAACGATTATTTTGAGCACGAATATCTTTATATAAACAATACAGATGGTACATTCAGACAAGATGTACACAAGGCTATGAAGCATACCTCCTTCTTCAGTATGGGTTGTGATATGGCTGATTATGATAATGATGGGAAAGTTGACATTATGAGTGTCGATATGGTTGCCGAAGATAATCTTAGACAGAAGAATCAAATGGCAGGTATGAACCCTGATATATTTTGGGAGGCAGTTCGTGAGGGTCTACATTTTCAATATATGTACAATGCACTTCAGCGCAATAATGGAGATGGGTCTTTTTCAGATTTAGCGAATTTTGCAGGTATAACGAATACTGATTGGTCGTGGGCTCCTTTATTTGCAGACTTCGATAATGATGGATTAAAGGATCTTTTTATCAGTAATGGATATCTACGAGATCTTAGATTCAAAGATTCTAAGGTGAAAATGAAAAACGTAAACGGCAAACAGGTCTTGGCGATGACTCCTATTGAGTTTTATACTGCATATCCTTCAACACCGATTACTAACTACTGCTTTCAGAATACTGCTGACTTTAAGTTCAAAAACGTTAGTTATAAGTGGGGATTAGCAGAAGAAGGTTTTTCCAATGGGGCAGTATATTCAGATTTGAATAATGATGGGTTTTTAGATCTAATATTGAATAATCTCGAAGCAACGGCATCTGTTTATAAAAACAAGGGTAACGCCAATAGCTTTTTGGATGTAGTTGTCGATGGCCAAGCTATTGGTGCCAAGGTAAGCCTAGTAATGGAAGACGACACCAAGCAGTTTGTAGAAATACAGCCCACGAGAGGTTACCTATCTGCTGTAGATCAAAAGGTTCATTTTGGCTTAGGGGTTCAGAAGGTAAAAGCACTAAAAGTAGTATGGCCAAATGGTAATTCGTTCGAAATTATTGATCCAATAATAAATCAGACTTTGACCATTCGCTATAGTGATAGCCAGCCTAGGGCACCAATAGCATCAAGGGAAGAGGTTCTTTTTAAGGATTGTAGTTCTGAAATAGGCTTGGACTATAGTCATGTTGAAAATAAGTTTGATGATTTTGAATTTGAAGTACTATTACCACATAAAAACTCAACTTTGGGGCCGAATGTAGCAACTGGTGATGTCAACGGCGATGGTCTGGAAGATGTATTTGTGGGTGGAGCAATAGAGCAGGCGGGAAGACTATTTATTCAAAATTCAGACGGATTATTCGCTCCAATTCCTGGTCCTTGGATTGCTGATGGCAGACAGGAAGATATGGGCGCATTGTTTTTTGATGTGGATAATGATGGAGATAATGATCTTTATGTAGTTAGTGGTGGAAATGAATATAAGGCGAACTCAATCGCTTATAAAGACAGACTTTATATCAATGAGGGTGGAAATAAATTTGTTAAATCAGAGAACGCCATTCCTACGGGTATGCATGTCTCTGGAAAGATTGTAGAACCCTGTGACTATGATAATGACGGGGACGTCGATCTTTTTGTGGGTGGTCGACTGACTCCTTCAAAATATCCTTTTGCTCCAAGAAGTTATTTATTAGAAAATGATAATGGAAAATTTAAAGATGTTACAAATGAAGTTGCTCCAGGTTTATTGCAGCCTGGATTAGTGTCTTGTGCAGTTTGGGTTGATCACAATGGCGATGGCTTTTCTGATTTGGTCGTCTCGGGTGAGTGGATGTCTATCCTTTTATTTGAGAATAACGGATCTACCTTTGTAGATAAAACGGAGATTTATGGCTTTGATGATTATACAGGTTGGTGGTCCTCAATAGTCGCAGAGGATCTTGACAACGATGGAGATAAGGACCTAGTACTCGGCAACAATGGACTGAATTATAAATATAAAGCAAGTATGGATGAGCCATTTCAGATATATGCTCATGATTTTGATAAAAATGGAAGTTTAGATATCGTTCTTGGTTACTTTAATGATGGAACACTTTTTCCTGTTCGAGGTAGACAGTGTTCTTCAGAGCAAATACCTTCGATTGCTACCAAATTTAAATCCTATACAGATTTCGGTGAGGCTAGCCTTGGTGATGTCTATGGTGAAGAGTTGGATCAAGCCCTGCATCTTACGGTTAATTCATTCGCATCTATTGTACTTATGAATGAAGAAGATGGTTTTCTACGTAAAGACCTTCCAAGGTTAGCCCAGATTTCAGCTGTCAATGGCATCATATGTACAGATTTCAATAAGGATGGGTATAAAGATCTTCTTATTGCAGGTAACTTGTACGGTTCTGAGGTTGAGACAACGCGTAATGATGCTTCTGAAGGTTTAATGCTAATAGGTAAAGGAAATGGTGCCTTTGAGTCTTTGGGACCGGATGAGTCAGGATTTAAGGCTAGTGGAGATGTAAAAGATTTGAAAATGTTAACGATGGGGAAGAATAAATTAATTCTTGTCACCAATAATAATAATGCGATGCAAGCATTTAAGTTCAAATAAAAAAAGATCCATTCTAATCAGAATGGATCTTTTTTTATTTAGTAATTGGTCTCATAAAAGTCTGGATAAGCGCCCATTTTTTTATCCTTCAGTATCGTTCTGTAATTCGATTGCGAAACGGCGAAAGCTTGATAATTAATGCCTTTTAAGTTTTCTTTACCATTTTTATCGAGTGCATCGATGTATTCAAGCGCATTCTCTTTGTTAGTAAATCTACGAATTACTATAATCGGAACCTTTTCTTCAGCTTTTGCCCCCAATGAAATATTTGAAGATCTCAACCTAGATGTTCCAAAATAATCGGAGTTGAAGTCAGAAATAGCATTTCGAGTAGATGTAAGACTTATGTTCCTATCTTCAAAGGTAAGTATGATATAATGGACTTTCGATGGTTCAACTATATATTTATTGATATCTCCCTCAGTAGCTACATCTTCTTTGACATCTGCCCCTAAGATTCTTAATAATTCTCTTACTTGCTTTTCTTCGGGTGTATTTGGATACTTTATGAGGAAAAGTTCAAGTTCTTGAATGTACTTTTCTTTGCCTTCTAGCTTTCCAATACAGAATGCTTTTAACAAACCAAATCTTGCGTAGTGATCATGCTTAGAACCGAACTTTGAAGGTACCTTAGCTATCTTTTCAAGTACAGTATTGAACTGATCAGCTTTATAGTCATCGTAGCATTCTTCGTAATAATCATTGACAATTTCATTTTTCGTCTTTCTATTCGCAAACTCAGGGTCAGAGATCGACGCGGCAATTGGAGAATTTGGAAATTTAGCTAGGATTAAATCAAAGTATTTTTTACTATTTAAGTCGTCCTCAAGATCTAGATAAGCGAGGTAAATAAAATAATAAGACTCTATGATTATTTTATTTTCTGCTGGATTTCTATTCAGTAATCGATCCAGAATGTCAATTGATTTATTTGGCTCTTTTAGATCCGATCGATAAAGCTTTCCAAGCTCTAACATAGCATCTTCGATCTTGCGTTCGGCTATGCTAATTTCTTTCTCTGTCTTTGGTACAGCTTTGAATAGCTCAGCCACTTCTTCTTCAGTAACCTTTGTGTTTTTGACAATTTCATCATCAAAAAGATTACTCTGGCCAATCCCTAATGCCTCTTTTCGTCTCCAGTTGTCTTCTAGTGGTCTGTCTCCCCATTTGTTTTCGAAGTCTCTTATTCCTCGTTTGATGGCTTTAGAGTCGTAAGCATAGAAGTCAGATTTACCGATCAAAACGGCATTTGTAAGTGACTTTGCCTCTCCTTTAAGAGATGCAATACGTTTAGCTTCTTCCTCGTCTTTTATTTTTTGAGCCAGTTTTGTTTTTTCTTCCTCGGAAAGTTTAGAGATTCGAATAAGACTATCTTGTAGTTCGATGGTTTTTAGTGCTTTTGCAATACCATCAAGGCTTTCAGAAAGAATCCTAACTCTTGTGTATCTGTCATCAGTCCTAGGCATAGCGCTAAGTGTCTGGTCTAGATATGTTTTAGCATCTACGTATTGTTGCGATTCGTAATACAACATGGCAAGTCTGAAGCTTGACTCTGCTGTTTGAACAGGGTTTCTGGATTCCGAAGACAGGGATAACTCCAAATATTCAATGCCTTTTTCCTTATTTCCATTTTTTAGATAGCTATCTGCTATTGCATAGTAGATTTGATCTTTGTATTCAGCATTTTTATCTTCCTTGAGCATGTTCTCAAGCTTTTTAACCATACTTTCCAGAGAGTTGTTTGAACTGGTTTGAGCAGCAAGCATGTTTGCATTGAACTCAAGTTCGTATTCCGGATGTAAATTAACTACACGATTGAAATATTTATTCGCCTGAACATCCTTGTTCAATTTGCGGCTCATTTGCCCTGCGATAAATAGTAATCTGGCGCGTTCAAATTTATCTTTTTCCATATCTACAGCTTGGTCTAGGTAGCCAATTGCTGTGCTATAGTCCTTTTTCTTATTGTACATATACGCCAATATGTTCGGTATAAGTTTTTTTACTTCATCCGGACAGGATTGACTTCTTGCTAGTTGGTCAAGAAGACGCGTAGCATCGCTGTAGCGTGCAATGTCGATGTAATTTCTTGCCAGCCAATAAAGTCCTTCAAAATAAGCTGGAGGGTTTTTAAATGAACTAGCTTCTTTATCTTCTTCTACATTACCAATATTTTTCCCTAGGCTTATGTTACCTACAGGTCCAGAGAATTCATCTTCATCTTGAACTTTATCTGAATTCTTATCCTTATTGGATGAGGATTTCTTTTTAGAAGTGGATGATTTTTTCTTTTTCTTAGATGGTTTTCTTCTACGCTTTTTCTTTCTACGTTTTTTCTTTCTGCGCTTTTTAGTTTTCTTCTTAGCAGAACCACTCTTCTTCTTTCCCTTTTTTACTGCCTCAGCGTCACGTTTACGCTTTTCCATAGCAGATGGACTATATTCATCTGCAAGGAATTCTAGCGTTTCCATAGATGATTCATAGTCCTTTTTAAGGTATTGGGCCTTTCCCATTAAAAGATAACAATCATCAGTCCAGTCACTAACACGATGTAGTGAAACGACAACAGTCACTTTTTCAATGGCATTATCAAGGCTTGGCCCTTCCGCCAATGGATTATCTGCCTCTGCATACTTATAGATTGGTAAGACATCCAGATAATTATCCTGAACCTGTGTTTCTAAATTTAGTATACTTTGCTGAAGTAATACATCAGCATTAAAGTAGCCATTATACTGTGCAGTTGTGTTGTGATATAATTTTCCAATAGCAGAAACATCATCCTTGCTCTTCGTTGTAGAACATGCAAGGATCAATGCGCAAAGTCCAGTGGTGATTAGGATCTGTAGTCTGTTAATTCCCAAAATAACCTATTTTATAAAATGTACTGAATTTAAAGGATCATAGAATGCTAAGACCTTTTGAATCTCTCACTTATTTTCTCTATTTAATCCGTGTAATTCTGAAAGCTCAAAATTACATGATAATAACCTTAAAAAGAAAAATTTATTTTAAGTTAAAATATG
>JBELIG010000204.1:0-5961 GCA_042091035.1 Sphingobacteriales bacterium
GTCCATCAGGATATTGAATTGCTTAAGAACAGGTATTCCTAGTATTCCACTTCTGGAGCTTGTTAGGCTATCACCATAGCTAAGTACTTGGTATTGGATTGGGATATTCCGTATGAGTAAATTTTCCAATTCTATGGAAGTAGCAAATCCTGTATAGCCTTTAATCTCACCACCCAAGCCTTGACTAATAGTTGTTGGCACCAAATTCGTTGCAAGCTCGGCATCACGTATTGTATCCAAGTGGTAGACAATCGCTTCATTGGACCCAGAGTCGATGAGGAAACGCTCATTTTTTTCTTTCCCGTTTTGATTGATTTGAACGGTTGTGAAAAATCGCCCTCTGTCATAATCGCTATTGATGCGTGTATATTTTTTTAGTCTTTGTTTGTTCAGAAGCTTTTTATGGAATGTAATAGTCTGATCAATTGGATTTATTTCAATAATAAATCTTCGCAAGATATCTGCACCTAGGATTCCATGTATCTGCACACCGATATCTGTGGAAGTATTGAAGTAGTTATCTAGTAACAACAAAATTGGTATGTTTTCAAAGTTCAGGTTGGAAGCTTTAAGTTGGACGATGGGTAGAATTTGTGCATTTAGAATTGTCTTTCTGTCTGCTCCATAAAGTTTAACTACCTTGCCTCTTGGTATACCAAGCATGTCAATGATTTCAGGTTGTGTGATTATACTAGCTTCAGAACCTGTATCTAAGATGAATTTTAGAAGAATCTGCTCATTAAGGACCATATCGATGACTATGAAGTCATTAATAAACTCAAAGGGTACAGTGGAGGGATTGAACCTATTAAGGGTTACTCTACTGGGGACACCTGCCTCTAGTTCAGGTCTGGAAAGTCCATTTTGACCTAGAGTTTGAATGGCTAGAAAAAGTAGAGTTGTAAAAAGTGTTTGTCTAAGCATTTACATTGGTGTTAATCTTGGCGAAGTATTAATTTAATTGAATTAATACATAAATGCCCTGAACTCAAATAAAAGTCATCATTTTTATTCTTCCTGAATATGATAAACTTGCATATTTAATTAATTTGGAAGGTCTTTGGTTTAATAATACACCCATTTTAGATGTTAAAATCACTAAAAATTAAAAATTACGCACTTATCAAGAAGGTTGAGCTCGATTTCTCAAAAGGAATGACAGTTATAACTGGGGAGACTGGTGCGGGAAAATCTATAATACTTGGAGCACTTGGCTTGATATTGGGAAAACGTGCAGATTCTAAAAGCCTATTCGATAAGGAAAAGAAATGTGTAGTTGAAGCTTCCTTTTTGTTGAAGAATGAGTACTTAAAGTCTTTCTTTAAGTCACATGAATTAGATTATGAAGAGGAAACCATAATAAGGAGGGAATTACTGCCCTCAGGAAAGAGTAGATCCTTCATAAATGATAGCCCAGTTAACCTCAAAACACTAGGTCAATTAAGTGCTTTTCTGATTGATCTGCATCAGCAATTTGATACTCTTGATATTCATCAAATAGACTTTCATGTACAAGTAGTTGATGCTATTGCTGATAATAAAATATTGATGCATACCTATTTGGATCAATATAAGAGGTATAAGATGCTTAGCAAACGGAAAGAGGAGCTTGAGTCTGCGCAGGCAGAGTCATTGCGCGAAAAAGATTTTGTTATGTTTCAGCTTAAAGAATTACTTGAAGCGAATCTAGAGTCAGGGGAACAGCAAGGGCTTGAAAAAGAAATTAAAATCTTAGAGAATGCTGGCGATATTAAACAAACACTAAGTGGTATATATGGCCAACTTGCAGAACACGAAGGAGCTCTTCTTGGTCAGATGGAGACGCTTCGAGTGGCAATGGGGCCGGTTCGTAACCTCTCTGAAGATCTTGAAGGACTAAGTGATCGTTTTAATACTATCTATTTTGAGCTGCAAGAATTGTCGAATGATTTCGAGCGTGTTGCAGAAGGAACAGATATCGATGGAGAACGCTTAAATGAGATCAGAGAACGATTAGATGTTTTATACCGATTGCAAAACAAGCATTTTGTTTCAGATGATAAAGCACTTTTGGATGTTCAAGAAGCATTACAAGAAAAGTTAAATGGCTTTGTTAATCTAGATGCTGACTTGGAAGATGTAGTTTTAGAGCTTGAGCAGCTGCGTTCTACATTATTGAAATTATCGGAAGAGTTAAGGAAAAAAAGAAATGATGTAATTCCTGCTTTTGAAGATCAAGTTCGTTCCAATTTGGGTCAACTAAGTATGAATTATGCTAGATTTGAAGTACGAATGAATGTATTGGAAGAGCCTGGCCCATCAGGGATGGATGCTATGGAGTTCTTTTTTAATGCAAACAAAGGAGGAGAGTTAAAGAAAATTAAAGACGTGGCTTCCGGTGGAGAGTTATCAAGGCTTACCTTGGTTATCAAATCTCTTGTTGCAAGTGCTATACCTTTACCAACTATGATTTTTGATGAAATCGATACTGGTATATCAGGAGATGTGGCTTTGAAGATGGGAATTATGCTTGAACGATTAGCTTCGGAACACCAAATTGTGTCCATTACCCACTCGCCTCAGATAGGCTCAAAAGGTAAATTGCATTATTTTGTGTTCAAAGAAGTTGGTGAAAATCAAACTTATTCCAATATTCGCAAATTAAATGTCGATGAGCGTGTGGATGTTTTGGCTATTATGCTTAGTCAGGACCCGCCATCAAAAGGCGCTATCGAAAATGCAAAAGAACTTTTAGCAAACTGAATAAATTGAAAATTATGGCTAATAAGCTGTTAGAAGGTAAAAGAGGGGTGATCTTCGGAGCTCTTGATGAGCAATCTATCGCCTGGAAAGTTGCTGAGCATTGTGTTGAACAAGGAGCAAAAATTACACTTACAAATGCTCCTGTGGCAATGCGTTTTGGTAAAATACAAGAATTAGCTGATAAGCTTAATGCTGAGGTGATTCCTGCTGATGCTACCTCTATGGAGGATCTTGAGAACTTGTTTTCAAAGTCTATGGAAACACTTGGTGGTAAACTTGATTTCGTACTTCACTCAATTGGAATGTCTGTAAACGTTCGTAAGAAAAAGGACTACACAGATCTGAATTATGATTGGATGCAGAAGACATTTGATGTTTCTTCGATTTCTTTCCATAAGATGATGCAAGTTCTTTACAAGTTGGATGCTATGAGTGAATGGGGATCTATTCTTGCACTTTCATACATTGCTGCTCAGCGAACATTCCCTGATTACAGTGAAATGGCTGAATCTAAATCATTATTGGAGTCTTTTGCTAGAAGCTTCGGCTACCATTATGCTAAGAAGGCAAATGTACGTGTAAATACTATCTCTCAATCTCCGACGATGACTACAGCGGGTTCAGGAGTAAAAGGATTTACAGAGTTCTTTAGCTATGCAGATAAAATGTCGCCATTAGGAAATGCTAGTGCTGATGCCTGCGCACAGTATTGTATTTCTCTATTCTCTGATCTTACGAGAATGGTTACTATGCAGAACCTTTATCATGATGGAGGTTTCTCGAATATGGGTATGTCACCAGAGATTTTAGAATAATACATTGATATTTCGTAAAAAAACCGACAAATCGTTTGAATTTGTCGGTTTTTTTGTTTGCTGGCGAACAATAAGTCCTGATAGTGACGTTATACTCATATAATCGGAACATATTCAAGGTCCACAGGACTAAATTCTAAATGCCCAGCTCATGAGACACATAATTTCAAGACTTTTCCTTTTAATAGGAATCATTAAACCAGCTAATGTAGCAAGTACTCCAAATCAACCTAATTTTATGAAGGTTGTTAACGAAGACATTTTCAAAGATGATAATGATCTTGGATACTGCTAAAAAAAAGCCTCGCGTTTCAAACGCGGGGCTTTTTTTATGGACATATATCTATGCATATAACTTTGAGTAAAAGCTGCAATTTATATAAAAAGGACTTTAGATTTCTAAAGTCCTTTTTATAATGAGTTGTTTTTATTTCAGTAATTGGATCCTATGAATCTCCACAGCTAATTCCTTTTGCAATTCAACAATATAATTTTGGGCTTTCAAAAAGGAAAGATCAATTGCCTCATTTTGATAAGGGGCATCAAAGACTTTTCTGCCCATTAAATCAAAAACACGAATTGACTGAATTTCTTCTTGGGAACGAATGTTTAATAATCCGCTAGTAGGGTTAGGAAACAATTCTGCTTTTACCACTAAATTAATCTCTTTAGTGGATGTCGGATTTGGACATGCTTCAATGTCTAAAACATCATTTGGCGCTACCGTAAAATCATATTCATTAGCTAATTCTGCTCCACTCGGATCATATATTATGAATGCATTCTCTTGTTGGTATGCTCCACCATAGTACAAGAAATCTAAAATATCTCCTTTTTCTGTAGGAATAAATGCTACTTGTTCTGCTCCAATGGGCATATTGATAGTTTGGAAATAAGTTTGATTTTTGTAGACATCTAAACTTCCAAAATCCCAACCATCGCCAAATTCATCAAACATTTGAATTTCAAAATCACCACATGATAATGGCTTCTGGCAAGCCCTTAATCCTTTTACACTTTGAGGGCCAAAATTATTTGAGTTTCCAGCAGTCGCAAATAGTTGTACATTATTTTCATCATATACTTCGTAAGAGATGCCGCTTGCTCCACCTTGGTTATTGAAATAAATGTCTACAATAGCTTCAGCGTCAACACCAAATTGAAAACTAGCAGAAGCTCCAGAAACCAATGTCTCGCTTGTGATTTCTTCATCGTTTATATATAACTCAATCGAACTACCTTGCCATCCTCCAAATGAGCTTTTTAAAACAATGGTCCATGTACCACAGCTACCTGCAACAGGCGGTAGGTCAGGAGCTATAACCTCATTAAGTACATGCACAACACCATTGTAAGCAAGAAGGTCAGGGGTTTGGACTTTTACATCGTTCACAAATATTCCATCTCCATTTACATCAACCTCAATAAAATCGCCTTCATAATTGGCTAAAATTTGGCCATTAAATAAACTTCCACTTAGATTCTTAGATCCTATAAGGTGCGTTTTTACTATGTTATCAATAAACTGACCAGTTAATAACTCTGAAATTGAATAGCCTAAGTCTTCAGCTAATGCCTCGAAAGCTGCATCGGTTGGAGCAAATACGGTAAATGGACCTGGTAGTTCTAGACTTGGGTCAAGGTCGTTCTGATTTCTCAATTCTTCCACTAAGCCAGCATTAATTACAGCAGACTCCAATATGGTATGATTAGGACTTTGCTTTATAATTTCCCAGACAGTAGCTTCAGGAAATCCTTCTGGTGCCAGACACATATCAATAACATGAGCAACACCATTGTAAGCGGTATAATTTGATTGTACAATTTTTCCACCAGAAATATCCAAGTTTCCATTCACTTCACTAATAACAAGTTCCTGTCCTTGAATTGTAGTAAGAGCTGTTCCGGGAACAAGGTCCTCCTCTAAATATACTCCTTCAACAATATGATACTTTAGTGCTTCCTCCATGTCTACAAATCCAACATGATCAAATTGGTTTAAATTGATTAGTTCTCCCATTGCATCAACTGCTGCATCATTTGGCAGGAATACGGTTATTTGTTGATTTCCATTTAAAATTTCTGGGATATAAGCATTAATAGCATAAGTAGATTGCCAAGCCCCGATGGTATCATTAAATTGTAGTAAATCTTGAAGCGTAAATGCGTCAACAACTATTTTTCCAACCATTCCTAATTGAGCATTGAAATCTAAACTACAGTCAAAGGAATAAGTGCCTGGTTCATCAAAATCAATTACACCCATACAGGTTCCACTAACTGTTCCGACAGTTTCCTCAAGGAAGAATTCAAATGGATTATTAAAAGAGGTATCTGCTACTGTACTTAAAATTCCGTTGATCGTATGATTACCCTCGATATTTATAAAGGCAACACTTTCTCC
>JBELIG010000205.1:0-5960 GCA_042091035.1 Sphingobacteriales bacterium
CATTTACATGAATTACATAAGGACAGTGGTTGCAAAGAAAGATTATAAGTGTGCCGTTTGGCCCTTTAACATCAGAAAGGCTTATATCTTTTCCAGAAACTGTGTCTGGAAGCGTAAAGTCTGGGGCTTGAGTTCCCAGGTCTATCATATTTGATTCTGTAAATGCCATAGTTAATTACAATTCGGGTTTATACCTAAAATATACTTGTTAATAACATCAATGGAGTCTGTAGTGTTGTCTCCATCAAATCCTTTTATGTCTTTATTCTCCATTTGCGTTTGAGCAAAATTGGTCAGTTTGGAGGCAACTGGCAAGTAGGACCAATGCCATTTTTCAAGATTATAACCGTAGGGTCTTTCGATCCCTTTTTCGCTGTACACTTGGCAAAAGCCGAAAGATCCAGCATTTGCTTGCAGCCATTCATATTCTTTAAGCCCTTTTCCGGATTCAAAATAGTCATTTTCTAAATTATTGAGATCAATATCTGTACCCCAGTGATGTCTTGAAGTGCCTGGCATAGAGCTGTATTCAAGTATTTTAAGTGCTCTTTGTTTGAAACCGGGATGTGACTTTGTAAGGTCTCTTCCGGACACTTTTGTTACCCCTGTCCACTTTCTTTCCCAAATTCCTTTCTGATAGTAAAAGGGGCGAGTTGCTGAGATGATATTGAATGTAATACCTACTTCCTGAGCAGATTTTGCCATTTCCTTAAATGCTTCATAGGCATCTGTCCGCATATATATAGCCTCTTTTTTTGTAAATGCGGCTTCGATCTTCGAAAAGCTTTTATGCTTAGAAGGATCGAATTTCCCCATAAGATAATCTTTGCTGAGATAGCTTTCTCTCAGGGTATCTTTGACCATTGCTTTTACAGAAACCGTTTGTTCCACCACTTTTTCATCTTGTACCTTTTCATTAGAACGACAAGCTATCAAGAGGATAATAATTGTTAACATAGAACCGATTCTAATCATCATATTGGTGGTTAATATTTGAATTCAATGCGTTTTATAGGATAGCCAAATAATTTATCTCTCTTAATTAGGTCAGCTACTTTTTGAGGAACCTCATCTTCCCAGCCAGCTTCATCATTCTTGATTTTTTGGAGAACTCTCCAAGAGAATATATGCAGGATTTCTTCATTATAATTTTGAATATCAACAATCTGTCTAACATCCTTAAGATATTTGAGCAGGAAGTTGATCTCATCAGGCACCGGCATATTGTCTGAGTTCATTATATCAGAACTACCCTCTTGGAATGCAGGATAAACATAGAATGATGCATTCCTTTTAAAGAGTTTACCGAATGTTTCCAGATGATTTCTGGACTTTGCAGTTTCATATTTCTGATGAACAATATTTATTAAATCCCTTACACCTACCACGACTCCAACATGCTCAACTTTGAAATCTCTTAGGTACTTAATGAGTTCAGTTTGATCTTCTAATTGAGTCAGCACAACTGTTTGATCTAATTCTGCTAATAGATCTGCACGCTCTATAAAATCCGCCTCATCAATTTCATCAAGTTCTGTTGCTCGGTTGAGGTTTTCTAGTGTTATTTCTGCAAGTTGAATAAGTTTTTCAGGATTTTCAATGTCATCTCTGAATTGCTCTGTTCCACTTTGTATCATATCCCAATTCACATGTGTAATTGGTCGGAAACTTCCTCTTACCAATAGTGGGTTGGTTTTATAAAGAAATTCAGATCCATGTATAGGAGCTTTATCCTTCCCAAACATCGTAACCTTACAAATTTTATTTCTGATCAGGTAAAGAGCGAGCAACCTATTGTCAAGTTCTGTGAAATCTGGTCCCGTCAGTCGCACCATGTCAACTTCGACACGACCGTGCAGGCCATCTATTAGAGATTGCAACATGGTCTCTGGTTCCTTGTAATATTTATAGCAAGCATAAATCATATTAACCCCGAGGATTCCTATAGCTTGTTGTTGAAGCGTATTGTCTTTGTCCTTCATTTTTACATGCAAGACAAAGTCATTGGGTTCAGAATTTGGGTCGAGTTGAAAACGCACACCCATCCAGCCATTTCCTTTTATGGTACGCGTATAATTGACAGCAGCTACAGAATTTGCAAAGACAAAAAATCGGGTATCTGGCCTGTTTTGTTTTAGTCTGTCTGACATGAGTACATATTCGTGATCCAGCATTTTGTACAACCTGGGTTCACAAACATAGCGGCCACTTTTTTCGAGACCGTAGATTTTATCTGAAACAATTTTATCATAAGCGGACATAGTTTTGGCTATAGTACCTGCAGCAGCACCTACCTGAAAAAAGTGCCTGGCTACTTCTTGACCTGCTCCTATCTCCGCAAAGGTTCCGTAGATGGAGTTGTTCAAGTTGATTTCCAATGCCTTTTGGTCTGTTTCGAGAAGTTGTCGACTCATTAGTATAGTATTGTTTCAACGATTTATCGTAAAATTAATATTTTAAGAACGAAGTTTTACCTATTGCTGTTCCTTTTAAGCAATCTGTAAGGCACTAAAAAATAATATTTTGTATTTTTGTGCAAAATTTAGTTGTTATGTTTCCAGAGTATGATGTAATTGTGGTAGGTGCAGGGCACGCAGGTTGTGAAGCTGCGGTGGCTGCTGCCAATATGGGTTCAAAGGTGATGTTGGCAACGATGAACATGCAAACGATCGCTCAAATGTCTTGTAATCCAGCGATGGGTGGTGTGGCAAAGGGGCAGATTGTTCGTGAAATCGATGCTCTAGGTGGCTATTCCGGAATTATCACGGATGCAACTCGCGTGCAATTCAGAATGCTCAATCGGTCTAAGGGACCTGCGATGTGGAGCCCTCGTGCTCAATCTGACAGACATATGTTTGCCGCAATGTGGAGACAGAAGTTAGAAGAAAATCCAAATGTTGACTTTTGGCAGGAGATGATAGTCGGGCTTGTGGTAAAGGATGGTGTTGTCAAGGGTGTTAGAACTAGTATTGGATTAGAAATTCCAGGTAAAACGGTCATTCTTACAAATGGTACTTTTTTAAATGGGCTTATTCATATTGGTGAAAAGCAATTTGGAGGTGGTCGTGCGGGAGAACGCGCAGCTACTGGACTTACTGCTCAATTAACTGAACTAGGGTTTGAAGCTGGACGAATGAAGACTGGAACTCCTCCAAGAGTAGATGGCAGAACATTGGACTGGTCTAAAATGGAGGTACAACATGGCGATACAGATGTGGAAGGTAGATTTAGTTATACAGATTCTGCATTGCCTGAAAAACAGATTCCTTGTCACATAACATTTACAAATGATGCTGTCCATGAAATGTTGAAGACTGGTTTTGAACGTTCTCCAATGTTTAATGGGACGATTGAAGCTTTAGGACCGAGATATTGCCCTTCGATAGAAGACAAGATAAATCGATTTTCTGATAGAGACAGGCATCAGTTGTTTGTAGAGCCTGAGGGTTGGAATACCTGTGAGGTCTATGTTAATGGGTTCTCCTCCTCTCTGCCAGAAGATATTCAGTACAAAGCAATGCGTTTGATCCCTGGTTTTGAAGCCGCTAAAATGTTCCGACCTGGTTATGCCATTGAATACGATTTTTTCCAACCAACTCAACTGAAACCTACCCTAGAGACTAAGCTGGTGAAAAACCTCTTTTTTGCCGGTCAGATCAACGGTACAACTGGATATGAAGAAGCTGGAGGTCAGGGTCTGATGGCAGGAATTAATGCACATTTGAATATTCAGGAGCAAGGGCCATTTATCTTGAAGCGATCAGAGGGTTATATAGGTGTGCTTATCGATGATCTTGTGAATAAAGGTACTAAAGAGCCGTATAGAATGTTTACTTCAAGAGCGGAGTATCGCATTTTATTGCGTCAAGATAATGCAGATATTCGATTGACTCCGCTTGCTCATAAATTGGGTATGAAGGACATGGAAGATCGAATGGAACGTGTCAATAAAAAATTGGAAGAAGAGAAACAAATAGGTAAGTTCTTTGAGAACTACAGTATAGAGCCTGAAGTGTTGAATGAAACATTGGAAGAGCTTGGAGATAGTCTATTGAAGCAAAAAGTAAAATTGCTACCTGTATTGCTTAGACCAAAACTTAATATGGGAATTCTAGGAAATGCAGATTCTGAAGTTGGGACATTTTTATCTGCATATGATAAAACAACTCTTGAATATGCTGAGGTGGGAATGAAATATGCTGGATATATCAAAAAAGAGCAGGAAATGGTTGACAAGATGATCCGATTGGAGTCTGTAGCCTTGAGGGAAGATGAGGATTATGATTCTTTAGTTTCCCTGTCTTTAGAGGCTAGAGAAAAGCTGAAAAAGGTAAGGCCTCTTTCTATTGGTCAGGCAAGCCGTATCTCAGGGATCTCTCCATCTGATATTTCTGTGCTTCTGGTTCACAAGGGTAGGTAATTTATGAAAAAAGAATTTCTGGTTAACATCTCTATTTTACTGGGCTTGAACCTAGTGATTAAGCCA
The DNA here is from genome assembly GCA_042091035.1 of Sphingobacteriales bacterium. Taxonomy (GTDB): domain Bacteria; phylum Bacteroidota; class Bacteroidia; order Chitinophagales; family Saprospiraceae; genus AM-2324. The sequence goes on from JBELIG010000205.1 coordinate 4,487, forward strand.
TTCTATGTGTTTGGCCTAGAACGAGGTGTACATGATCAACTCGGAAATGAATCTTTTGAACTTTACTTAAGTCTTTTCAGTATAGCAGTTATTTTTCAGATCATCAATGACCTGGGTATTCAAAGCTATACCTCTAAACGACTATCCGAAGCACCCGAACTTATTCAGTCCCTATTTTCTAATTTTCTCGGATTCAAGCTTATTCTTGGCTTGCTATACTTTTTACTATTGTTTGCTGCTTCCGTGTTTCTTGATTATGATAGGAGTAGTCAAATGCTATTGTATGGCTTAGGTATTGTCCATTTTCTATCGGGGATGCTGCAATATTTAAGAGCAAATCTTGCTGGCATCGGTCGATATAGGATAGACAGTTTATTGTCAGCAGTTGATCGGAGTATTTTAATTATCATTTTGTCAATTATTCTTTTCGGGCAATGGGATATTAATTTTGATCTTAGCTGGTTTATTAGAGCACAGATCCTCAGTATGGCTATATCCGTTGTAATAGGTTTTCTTTTGTTAAGACCGTATTTAAAGGAGGTAGTTTGGACTTTAAACCGTTCCATTTTTGTGAAGCAAGTGAAGGAGAGTCTGCCTTATGCAGTAGCAGTGCTTCTGATGGCATTATACTCACGAATGGATCAGGTAATGCTTGAGCGAATGCTGACTGGTTCTGGTGAAGGAGGTGTGTATGGGATGAGTTACAGATTGTTGGATGTTTTAAATATGATCGGATTCCTATTTGCTGGATTGCTATTACCTATGTTTGCGAAGATGAATTCGGAGGGGAGTGATGTAAAAGGATTGATTGCTTTATCTGGGAAAATTTTATTCGGTGGCACTATTGTTTTGGCATTTGCGGTGTCAGCAGTTTCTTTTGAATTGCTTGATTTTATGTATCCTAGTCTTAGCGTAAGTTCGATAAATGTTGAAGTTACGCAGTATCTAATGGGAAGCCTAGTGATGATGAGTGGTGGGTATATATTTGGTACTTATCTTGTGGCAACAGGAAGGCTAAAACGGCTGAATCTTTTGTTTATAGCTTCTTTAGTTTTGAATTTCACACTTAATCTTTTCTGGATCAGGGAATATGGAGCAGCGGGTGCTGCAAAGGCTACTTTGATCACGCAGAGTCTTGTTTTTCTTGTTGAATTCATTTGGGTAAGTTCTCTAAGGCTTATAGACCACAAGGATCTGACATTGAGGGTGCTGGTTTTAGTTCTTTTGATGAGTTTCCTTATTTTAGGTGACCCTTTAACCTATATGAATCAGTTCATGATCAAGCTTGCAATCTATATTTTTATTGGACTGGCCGGAGGCTTTGTTTTTGGATTGTTCCCATTAAATGAATTTTTGAAAATACTTAAGTCGAAGGAAAAGCATTAGAATAGAAATGAAATCAATTCTTTGTTTAGATATTAAGCTTTAAGAATTGTTTTATTTCATACTTTTGTACCTACTAATTAATCGAAAA
>JBELIG010000206.1:0-5897 GCA_042091035.1 Sphingobacteriales bacterium
AAAAAAGAGCCACCCAAACTGGGTAACCCTTTCTTTTTATTTATAATCTTCTGTTGAATGTTCTATTTGCTGTGTATTCTTTATTGATGCGAGGCAAACCTATTGACAAATTGTGCTTGATAAACCCATTTGGAACTCTTTATTGATTGAAAAAAGACTAATAAACGCTCTTCCCAGCTATTTATTTTATATTTCAATGTTCGTCAATCTGATTTAGTATTCTTCTTCAGCTTATCTGTCAAACCTTGCCCATCCATTGGCTTCCCATCAAAACGATAAAAAGATTCCCCATCAAAACCATAAACGGACCCCTCTCCTATAGCGTACCAAAGTTTTCCCTCCCTGTCCTTGTATATGGTCTTTACCAATTTAATAGAAAAGCCATTATCATTTGTAATGCGTTCATAGTTATCCTGCTCATATTTGATCAAACCTTCACCAAAAGTACCAAACCACAGTACACCTTGTTCATCCTGTTCAATCGATTGAATAAAGTCTTCCGAAAACTCCACCAGAGAATCTCCTTCAAAATAAGTCAAACCGTATCGGTTATTTGTAACCCATATCCTATCTGATTTATCTTGAAATACAGCACGGCAAATCCCTTTTTTCTGTGGATCATTCACGCGACGCAAAGATTGCCCATCATAAAGAAAGGTACCATTGGACATGGTTCCCATCCATATACGACTCTCTCGGTCAATATACAATTCAGAAACACCATCATTTCTGTCGGGATAAGGTTGCGGGAAAGTAAGCAATTCCAAACTTTTTCCATCGTATCTAAGAGCCCCCAAATTACTCCAGGTCCCAAACCATAGGGCATCCAGATAGTCTTCCCAATCTTGTCCTTTAAGATCAAGCGGTAGGATCTTTGTCTTATCTGTCCTAACCAGCTCAAAGGACTGACCAGTATACCGTATTAATTTGTTTTCACCATTCACAAAATAAATATGCCCATCAGTCCCTTCAGCTATCTGTCCGATCTGATTACCTCCGTTGATATTTCTGCGATTCCAGTCGTCTAATCCTGGCGCAAATTCCCGATTCACACCAGTTGGAAGTCCATTAGTTACTGTATAATATCTATACTGCTCTCCATCATAATGACAAAGCCCCTCTCCATGGGAACCAAACCAAAAATGCCCCTTACTGTCCTCAAACACGGCCGTAATCATCACTGAAAATTGTAAATGATCAGAAAGAGGATAATTCGAGGAAGCATTATCCTTCACCTGACTCTGCCCCCTACTACAGGAATAGAAGGACAGGCATAAAATTAATACACAAAGGCTCAGCATGAGCGTCCGTATATTGGAATGACTATACTTATTCATTTGAAATTGAAATTGGTTTTCAAATTAACTTTTATCTAAAAATATCTCGGATTAAAATAGCCCCTGCCCTAGCTTAGGCAGGGACCTATAATTAATCACTAAAATATTTCGCTTAGGGCTTTTATACTTTGTGCCCATTGGTTCAGCAAATCATACTGTACTTCATAATCATCGGTAAATGGACCACAGACTACGTTCAATTCCGTTATACCTGTATTTGTATCTTCCCAGAGGAAAAACTTTTCGGTATATAGATTATCCGTATAATCATTCTGTATGTAATAGGAGCCGTACCAAAGTTCAGCAGTCGTCGAGGTTAAATCACCTGCCTTTGGATAAGCATAAGACAAGTTTGGTCGCTGCATAGCGCTTTTCTTAGCTTGACTAGCAACTTTTGAACCACTATTAATCAGCACCTTCCATATCATTTCCTGCCCCGCCTTAATGGGCAGTCGAAAGGAAACAAATTTTGATTTTGGAAAAGCATCTACTTTAGTCTCGTCCAAAAAAGAAACTTCAGATAGGCGGGCACTTCCATTTCCGCCATTCAGATATCTAAAGCCAACTATTGAATCCTGCTGTATATGCAGGGCCTGTATGACTACAATGAGCTCCTCCCTTTTGGTAAAATCATTATAGAAATTAGCCAAACGAGGCATCTTCATATCCAATGGCTTCGCATCTGGATATTTCTCTTGATCCACAAAGATCAAAGATGTTCCATCCTGTGTTTCCTCTTTGGAAGGCATACGGCCATTTACAACAGGAACTTCTTCCCAATCTTGTATATCGACCGCAGGGAAACCGTACAGGTTATCCGGACAATACCACCCGCCATACTGATGCGGTTCTTTTTGCTTGACCAATTCTTTCTCTGGGGCTGCTTTGCTCTGCTGATTATCCACCTTTTTATCACTTTGCTGTGAACAGGCTGTAAAAGAGATTAGGGTCAAAAAGGCTAAAGCCGAAAATGTCTTACGTTTCATATGCATTTTTATTTGATCCTAAATGTATTCGACCAAAATCAAAGTTGCCGTTAATCAATGTAAATTAGTGTAAACGCAATGTTACATAAGCTTTATAAGATTGATTATTGCAAAATATTAAAATGCATTTTTAATAAGCTAAGTATTTATTCTTTCAAATCTTAGCAAAAAACTGGCGTACTTAGTTCTTGATAAACTTACAAACTACCGCAGAAAAGGCCTCATCTTTGCTATTGATTCGAATAAAATACAAACCAGGCTTAAGTGCACGTATATCTATTTGCTGACCGACCTGTCCAACTACATCGCTTATCAATAATCGTCCTTCTATTGAAAAAACCTCAGCACTAAAACTTCCCAATCTATCTATCTGAATATAATCAGATGCCGGATTCGGATATACCTTCATCACTGATGTAGTGCTCTTTGTATTTTTAACATCAACTAAAGAAGCACAATTGTTTGGAGCGGGACTAGAATCGCCTGATTGAGCAGAAGAATTACTTGCCCAACATTCATAAAAATCATAGTCATCGTAACTGTTGGCTGGAAGTAGATCCTCATCCAAATAATGACAAGCTGGAAATTTCATTAAAGGATCCTGATCACTTATTTTACCACCCGAGACAAAGCTGTGTGGACTCGCATCAGGAGGTAGTAAAGCACCTGCAAAGGCCAGTTGAAACTCATCATACAAACTTTGATTCGTCTTATTTAAAACATCATCTTCAAAGGCTCCGAAGGCATCGTAAATATTGAAATCGTTTATCGGCGTGTAGGAAGCTGCCTGTTCATTATAAAAAAGACGCTTATTCTCCATCCCATCTATATTAACCATGATTCGATCTGGAATTAGGAAGAACATGTTTTGGAACTCTGCCTCTACAAAAGGAATCTCAGATTGAAGGGTACTTTCTCCCTCCATTTTGAAGTGAACAATATCATCATCTTCAAAATAAGGGGAAGTCTCAAATGAAATTCCATCTACAATAAGATCTCTGTCCCAACCCGGTCCACGACTATCGCGCTGCGGCGGTATTATCTGAAAATCCAGCTGATTGGAAAAAGCACCTCCGCATACCTGAATATGCCCCTGCATAGCAGGAATCATCCCCACACCAAATCCTTTCACCTCACAATCCAACCACTTACTTTCTCTAGCGACAGTTATGGTATTGAATATACCAATGACATCTTCATCTCCCTCATTTTGCATTATTAAATTCTTAAAGGTAAAGCGTTCACAATTTTGAAGTTCGACACCGTATTTCCTTACATTCCATATCTTCAGATCCTCTATCAAAGAATGTACTGTTTCTAAATAAGCATCTGTAAGTTCTGTGATATCTTCAAAGAGCGTAGCATGTATATAATAGCCCGCAAAACCTTTAGTCGCTGAATAGGCCGTATTCCTTTTGAAAGCTTTTAGAGGTATCCACCAGCTTTGTATATTATCTAAACCTGGAAGCAAATCTCCATTTGGAATATTAGACACCTTGAACATATTCTGTAAATAGAATTCTGTATTGACTTCCCGTTGGCCCTCTGTCCAAAAAATAAAGCCATGTCCGGAGCAGCCACTAGCTACATTGTCTTTTAAGCTCACACCGCCACCATGAATCCAAAAGGCATCGCCCTGAAAGGCAAAATCCTGAGAATCCTCTCTAATGTCCACAGGTTCTGTCTCCGGGTTTAGAATAGGAAAATCTGGGTTAACCGTGCGGATAGCTATATTTCTTTCAAAAGATCCAATCTCATCTCCTGACTCCGTTTGAAATGCACCTCCAATTATATTATAGGACACATTATCTGTGAAATCCACATTGGAAGAGTGATTTACATAAGCCCAACCCGGATCATCCTCTACGACACAGGACCTTACTTTAGCAGGGCTAGTATTTGCGGGATTTACACCGCCCCTATGGAAGTGACAAGAATATCGGCCTCTTATATTTGTTCGGTCACCTGCTTCATATTCGTCTGCTACCAAAGTTGGGAAAAACCAGTCATCAACCTGCACTCGCTTATCCGTTCTCCCTAATTGATAAAAGCGAACATTATTAATATCAACATCTAGGTTATGCATAAACATGACGTGCCCTCTTCTTTTTACTGAACTATTCTCGGAAGAAAAAACAATATTCCTGCTTAGGTTCGCCACATGCACCTTGAAGTCATCCGATGGCGTATCATGATCAATATTTAAGGCTTGATTTAAACTAATGACATTTCCATCTATAGCACTAATACTTCTCTTCTCATCAGACTCCGGATCATTATGTCTTGTCCCGCTGATCACAATCTCGTCTCCAAAAGCCCAATTGATAGGTACTTCAGATAAGATAATGGTATTATCCCCAGACATAGGCGCTTGTTGAAGACTGTGCCAAGAAGACTTTTCATGACCGAAAGCACTCATCTTTCCCATCATGACTAGCCCCTTCCCAAACTGACCGAAATCGATGCTAGTATTTAAGGGTCCCTCATCTATGAATTCAATGTGCGCGCTTACATTTTCCTGAACAGGACTTGCTGCACTGCCTATCTCTAACTCGCTATTTGTGCTGCCAATCATGGACTCAACTCGAAGTTGGGTGTTTACATCTGTTTTAAAATATAATTTCCCATCCAACCGAAGGGTTTTTATACGCGTAATAATCAATCCATCAACGCGAACCTCTACTCCTGCCGGTATATGCACGCGGGCACCATTTGCAGGCACTATACCGCCCCAGGTATCTGAACTGCTCCAATCACCTGAGACCAAGGCCGTATGACTTACATCCGAGAGCTGTACAATATCAAATGGTGATTGTGCCAGTAAAAAAGACGATAGATAAACAAATGACAGACACAATAGAAATTTTAATCCTTTCATAGTGAACTTGATTAAGCGGTGAAGAGTGACGCATAACGAAAGAAGCATCCAATGGCACGAATATCTTTTATTTATCGCATAGAATCAAGGGAGAATAAACAAAAGAAGACACTGGCAAGGAGCTTGCAACAGTGTCTTCTTCAATTCCAACAGTTCAATGACAATACTAGCCAACTGAACATATTGATATCAATCAATTGTACCTTAATCTTTCTTTCTCAATATCCACCAGGTCGTAAAGCTTGCTGCAGCTGGTGCAAAAAGGAAACCTTCTAGGGCCACTTCCATTACCAGGGCCATCGGATAATCGACTATAGACCATCCGTTAGGCAAAGCCAAGGTTGCATAGGAGGTAACACCTAATAAAAGACCTCTCCAAGCTGCGCCCTTGATGTTTTTTTCTTTTACGGCTGGCTCAACAGCCAATTTCACTATACCGATTGTCATAATAATGAACCAAATCAGCATCAGAATAGGATTCTGTAATCCTTCCGCATAAATATCTTTAATACCAGCAGCCTCCTGAGCTTTTTGGGCGAATTTTATACCGAAGAGTGCCTGATAGGAAGCATCAACGATAAAATAAGAGAAAAAAACACTTAGATACTTAAGAATATTCATTTTCATAATTAGTAATATTAGTAATTTAGATAGCCTAATATACAACGAAATCATAACTAAGACTATTCGCAAGTC
>JBELIG010000207.1:0-5872 GCA_042091035.1 Sphingobacteriales bacterium
AATGTAGATTAAGAAGTATTGACTATCGATAGTCAATTCATTATGTACCGCTTGGTTAATATTACTTAACTAAGCCATCATAACTTGCTATTAGTTAGAAGCCAGTCAATTATATTGACTGGCTTTTTAGTTTCCTAAATGGCCTTAACAGGTTTTAGGAATTCTTTAACATTATTTAAATATTTAAAAGCAACTTATGTATAAAAAATCAGTTCTTTATTAGTACACAGCACATTGAAAATATGGACAAGCGAACATTATACTCAGCATTGGCAACTTCCTTTCTCACCCTTCCAAACGGGGATGAGGTCGTTCAGGTCACGAAGGATAGTTTAGTAAATAAGCCTATGGCTGGTGACTTTCTTTCTTCATCTGTAATAGAAGAGAAGCCCTATGGCAATCACGAACGCTTCAGGAAACTTAGCTTGCGTTTTCAAAGATTGACCCTAATTTTAGATGTTGTCAATGATTATAAAAGTAACAGACAATTTGTAAATAGCTTTCAGATTGTAGCATAGTGATAATAGATTAGTTAGTAGATTTAGTTTTGAAGGCATATGCATATTAGCATATGCCTTCTGATTTTATGTGAAGTTTAGTTTACCTTTTAAAAAAAGCTTGGCTTAATTCATTTATATTCTTACCTTTGCAGCGCTTTTCGGGCCCTGGTCTGAAATTTTTTCATACTGTAAATTATTACAAATGAGTTCCTTAAGGAATATTGCTATTATTGCCCATGTCGATCATGGTAAAACAACCTTGGTAGATTGCATGCTTCATGCTGGATCCTTATTTCAGGATCATGAGAAACCAGGAGAGTTAATCATGGACTCCAATGATCTTGAGCGCGAGAGAGGTATTACAATCCTTTCTAAGAATGTCTCGATCAATTATAAAGGAGATAAGATAAATATTATCGATACGCCAGGGCACAGCGATTTTGGTGGAGAGGTTGAGCGTGTTTTGAACATGGCTGATGGTGTTATACTTCTTGTTGATGCTTTTGAGGGTCCTATGCCTCAGACTCGATTTGTTTTGCAAAAGGCATTAGAGTTAGGTATTAAGCCAATCGTAGTGGTTAACAAGGTTGACAAAGAAAATTGTACGCCTGATGAAGTTCATGAAATGGTCTTTGATCTAATGTTTGCATTAGATGCTGATGAGGAACAACTTGAGTTTCCTACAGTATACGGATCTGCTAAGAATGGATGGATGGCTGCTGACTGGAGTAAACCTGCAGAAGACATCACCTACCTTTTAGATAAGATCATTGAGTATGTTCCAGAGCCTAAAGTGGAGGAAGGGACTTTACAAATGCAGATCACATCTTTAGATTATTCTAAGTATACAGGTCGTATTGCAGTTGGACGTTTGAATCGCGGAGAGCTTAAAACGGGTATGCGTGTGAATCTTGTGAAACGCGACGGTTCAATGGTACGTACTCAGGTAAAGAGTTTGTTTACTTTTGAGGGTCTTGGTAAGAAAGAGACTGATGTAGTATACGCTGGAGATATTTGTGCAATTACAGGTATAGAAGGTTTTGATATAGGTGACACGATAGCTGACTTTGATCAACCAGAGGGAATGCCAGCAATTACTATCGACGAACCGACGATGAGTATGACTTTTACTATTAATGATTCTCCATTCTTCGGTCAGGAAGGTAAGTTTGTTACCTCAAGACACATAAAGGATCGTTTAGAGAGTGAGCTTGAACGTAATCTTGCATTGCGAGTAGAGCCAACTGGGAAAGGTGATTCCTTTAAAGTATTTGGTCGTGGTGTTCTTCACTTAGCTGTGTTGATAGAAACCATGAGAAGAGAAGGATATGAGCTTCAGATAGGTCAACCTCAGGTAATCATGAAACGCATCGATGGTGTTTTGCATGAGCCAGTGGAAGAGTTGAATATAGATATGCCAGAAGAAATAGCTGGTAAAGCTGTGGAAATGGTGACAAGAGCAAAAGGTATGCTTATGTCTATGGAACCTAAAGCAGGAAGAACGAAGATGGTCTTCGAAATTCCTTCAAGAGGTATCATTGGTATGAGAAATCAATTGTTGACGATTTCTGCAGGTGAGGCTATAATGAACCACAGATATAAAGAGTTTCAACCACACAAAGGTGATATCCCTGGTCGTGTCAATGGATCTTTGATTTCTTTGGAGCAAGGTAAAGCTATTCCTTATTCAATAAACAACCTTCAGGACAGAGGTAAATTCTTTGTTCATCCTAATCAAGAGATTTACGGAGGACAAGTTGTTGGTGAGAATAACCGTCAGGGTGATTTAGTGATCAACCTTACTAAAACGAAGAAGCTGACCAATATGCGTTCATCAGGAAACGATGATAAATTGAAGATGGCTCCGCCTATCGTATTTACATTAGAAGAAGCATTGGAATATATCCAAGAGGATGAATATGTTGAGGTAACTCCGGAATCTATTCGTCTTAGAAAGATTATGCTTTCTGAGAATGAAAGAAAGCGAGCAAAGAATGCGAAAGCAGTAAATGTTTAAATAAATAAAAAAAAGCGATAGATTTTCTATCGCTTTTTTTGTTTAGTCAAGAATATATCTTGCTGCTAATCCGCCATAATTACCTCCAAAACTTCTACCTACAAAACTAGGTGTCCAGTCAAGTGATAGGTTTAGTGGAATGTCATCAAAATTATACTGTAAGCCTAAATAGCCTTGGATTCCAATTTCGATGCCGCTATCGGGGAATTTTAAGGTTCCACCGCCACCAAGATACCAGTCTAAATCTCCGGATAGGGGAAAATGTTTTTGATATGCTGCGCCGGCTGTAAATGCCTTTTCGGATTGGCCAGCAAATAATTCTATTGCTCCATAATCACTGATATATTTCTTGTAGGATACAGCGATTGGGTATCCTAGTCGTGCACCAATTGCATGATCAAAATAGGATTGTGCAGAAAGTTTTGAGCCAGCAAGAATGGAAAAGCCCAATACTAACAATAAGATGATTCTTTTCATAGATTGCTTATTAATTAATTTTGATTTTGAGACAATTCAAATGTACAAAAAATATTAGTAGTCAATAATTTTAATGTTGTCTATGAAGAGATTGTTCCCGTTAGGTGTGAGTTGCTCCAGATAAATGAAAGCACGTTCTGCCTTCTGTAGGTTAGTTAGCGGTATGCTGAACTTCTTCCATTGATTAGGGCTTGGCATGAAGTTCATTTCTTCTATTTCAGTAGTCTTAAGATCCTCTGTGTGGTATACTACGTTTGTAGTGAAATCAGGGTCCTCACATGACTTTGAATAGACTATAAAAAGATCATCCACACAAGCGAATTGTGCATATGCAAGATCAAATTCCAGATGTGGATTCTCCATGCTCGATAGATTCACAGCCAGAGGTATCATACCTTTTTTATTACTTGGTATGTTTTTGTTGTTTAGCCAAAAACAGGCATCACTTCCGCCGAATCCCCCCGTTTCCAGGAATATTCTTCCTGCTTCATAGTGGGGATATAAAGTATCAAGACCTACATCTAAGCCTGGTGATTCGAAATTAATATCAACACTTGTATCGATATCCTTTAGATTGACAGTGACTGTAATACTGTCGCGATCGACTATGTTTCCAGACAAGTCAATAATAGAAAGTGCTACTGTTTTTATACCGGGTGTATTGAATGCAATGGTCTGCTTGTAATCATCAATCCCATAAACGATATAAGCATCTTCAAAATCCCATTGAATAGAATATTGATCTTTTTGAACCATTGAATAATCAAAGAACTTGAAGGTTGCTAGATCTAGGCAATTTGCACTGGCTTCGATTTTATCTACGGATATAGTTGCTTTGGGTTTTAGTTGACTTTCTTCAAGGTTCATGGACCAAAGTCCTTTCCCATAGCTTGATATTTGCAGAATACCTTCCTTGTAATAAAAGTTGGCTTTAGATGTGCTGATCTGATTTGGAAGACCATTGTTTATGGCTTTCCAGCTGTTGTTTGCGTCTTGTCTGTAGATACTTTTTTCCGTACAGACGATCAAGCCATTTTCATATCCTGTTAAAAATATTAGGTCGTGAATGAAGTGTTTTGGGAGCGAAGTGCTATTTATTGAATTCCAGCTTTGTCCTGCATTATTAGAATGGAATATTCGCTCTGTATTAGTTGGATTTTTTTGTGTTATATAAATAGATTCTTCCTCATTCGCATCAAGTACTATCAATAAATGTTTATCTGTTAAGTTTTGGGGAAGATCAATTGCCGTCCAAGTACTTCCCCCGTCTGTACTTTTCATAAGCTGCTTGGAATCTGAGCTACTTGCTTTGCCTTGAAGGACCAAAAACATTAGGTCGGGGTTTATTCTGCTTATCTCTATTTCAGTGACTATTAAGGAGGTGTTGAATGTATATGCAGTATAGAAGGTGTGACCTCCATTTTCAGACTTCATTAGTTTGTTGTCCTGACCTATAAATGCGATGTTATATCTTCTTGGATGGTATCGAAGGCTTGTGTTCTTTACTGGCAGTTTATTTGAGTTTGGAGTAATCTGAAAGTAGTTCGGGTAGACGATCGTATTTAAATTAATATCGTTCGGGATAGTAACAAAATTTAATTCCTGATTGAAGAATACTTGTTCGGAGTACAGGTTTAATGCTGTGAACGTATTTTCAATTCCTCCTGTGTATTTAGTTTTACTGTCTGGAAAGCTAGGGCGTCGTGCGAACGAACCATTGTATTCCACGCTACTTACAAAAGATCTAGAGTGCCAAGCATGCGAGAAATCGTAGCAGAAAGCCCCTTGGATATTATCAGTGATCAGTTCGTAATTGTCGTCATTAAAAAAGTTTGTGCTCTTGTAGAGTCCTCCATCTGTTGCAATATAACTTACAAGACCATTCGAGGCCATGTCTCGCACATTCATTGAATACCCATCAGGAGCGTGCTCAGAGATGACCGTTTGATTCTGAAAATCTATTCCTGAATTTGTAGAGGAGAATAAGTTGATTGCTCCAAATAACAATTCCTGAGCATTTAGAGGATTAGCAAGTATATGAACGTAGTTTAATCCCTTGGTAAAGTTGCTTCCATTGTTTATTGTTAGCAGATTTGGATGGTCATTGGTATAAGGGGCACCGTGATAGTTTCTTGTTAAGGTTTCTGAATTGGTATTAAAGACCCAGAGACCTAGGTTGTTGTTGTCTTGGTTAGATTGATTTCCAGATAGGTAGATAAATATTTTTTCGGGATCCTCCGACGATAAAGTCAGTTTTCCATGTTTAAATTCCTGTATGGGCAGCGTGTCCCAGCTAAGTTGATCTGCCGTAAATGAGAATCCACTATCGGATGATTGGACCAGATTCATATTGGTATTCGATTGACTAGATTTTAGCAGATATACTGTACTATACTGACCTGGTGTTGCAATAATATCAAAGCCTGCATCTGTATCTGTTTGGAGCCAATTTAATCCCATATCTGATGAGAAAAAACTTCCCTTAGCACTAGTGAGCAGTATGGAGTTATTTAATGGGTCAATATGTAATGCTCGTGGGTCAATGTTGTCTAATTCTAATAAGATTTGCCAACTAAGACCAGTATCATTTGAGTAGAAGAGTCTCGATCGACTGGCAGCAAATATTTTATTGTGCTCTAGTGGATGAACTTCAAGCACTTGTATCATTCTACTGTTTGGAAGGTTGAGACTGATGTTATCCCAGGATTCTCCCTTATTGGTAGATCGGTATATTTCACCCCAGTTCGTACCTATGAGTATGATGTCTGGATCCTCATTGACGAGCGTAATCCGAGAGATACTACTTTGTACAGCAAATTTTTCATTGTATTCGTTATTGGAAGGACCTGAAGCTTGCCAGCTTATTTGGCCATGAACA
>JBELIG010000208.1:0-5829 GCA_042091035.1 Sphingobacteriales bacterium
ACATATTCTGCAGTCCATCGCTCCAAATTCGCTCTATTCAAGAATCTACTGGCAATAGCCTGCATGGACTCCTTTTGATTTTCTAAAGTAAACCACCTATTGGTATGAAAAGTCCTGCTCATCCAGGCCTCTAACAATTCGTCGCCTGCTAAAATATGCTCGCCTAGGCGAACCATTAGGTCAATTCTATTCTTTAAATTCATCGAATCTAATTTTTATAACTTCTGGACGCATTTGGTCCATTTTTTCAATATTCCGATCCGGTATTGATTCTATATCTGGAAAAAAGGTTCTTGCAGCCTCTACCTGTTCAACACGGAGTATATGGATTAAAGGTAAAGGCGATCTATTCGTATAATGAGAATTTGAAGATTCCTCTTCGCCCTCAAAACAATATTCAGGATGAAAAGACGCTAACTGAAATTTATCCTCGAAGCCAAAATCTACCAATTTGCTCTCCAAAAAATAATATACATCCAAATAATCCTCAAACCCTTTTAATAATTGATCTAAGATTAAAATTGTAGTATCTGTATCCGATTGGTTAGAAAGAATTTCCAACTCCTCGACAAATTGATCCATCAAAGTAAAAACATCTGTCCCCTTAAAAACAGTATATCTTATTTTATCCTGCTGAAAAGGTTTGGATGCAAATGGGCACAAGTCTAGTGCTATGACCCAATCTTTGATCCAATCTTTAACCCTCGCTATAGATGGATCATTTGCCATCCGTCTTTGTTCGCTTAGTGTCTACATAATTATACCACTTGTCTACACATGCCTTCATATCAGATGGCATTTCAGACTTGAAGAAAAGTTCTTCCCCAGTCTCTGGGTGCACAAACCCAAGCTCAGATGCATGTAAAGCATGACGTGGGCATTCTTCAAAACAATTTTGTACAAACTGCTTATACTTGTTAAAGACAGTCCCTTTACGGATAGCATCTCCACCATACCTATGATCATTGAACAATGGATGCCCAAGATATTGCATATGTACTCGAATCTGGTGCGTTCTACCAGTCTCTAGCGTACATTCCACTACAGATACGTAGTACATATCTAACACGACTTTATAATGCGTCTTTGCCCATTTCCCTTCTTCTCCATCAGGATATGCAAATCTTAGAATCCTATGCTGTGGATGACGACCTATATGCGTTTCTATACTCCCTTTTTCAGGCTCAGGACTTCCCCATACCAAGGAAGTATAGGTCCTCTTTATACTGTGGTCAAAAAATTGCTTACCCAAATGAGCCATTGCAAACTCTGTCTTTGCAATAACCATAAGTCCGGAGGTGTCTTTATCAATTCGGTGCACTAAACCAATACGGTTTTCCATATTTCCATCAAGTACAGGCAAATCTGCATCCTTGAAATAAAACTTCAAGGCATTTACTAAAGTACCATTGGGATTTCCTATACCTGGATGCACTACTAAACCTGCTTGTTTGTTTATTACAAGCACGTGATCATCCTCATATACAATGTCTAAAGGAATATCTTCAGCAATTAAAGTCTCATTCTCTGGTTGCTTCACCAGAAAAACCTCAATCTTATCATTTGGTTTAACCTTATGATTAGGTTTAACCTGTTTGCCATTGATCAAAATAGATCCTGCCTTAGCAGTATTCTGTATTTTGGTTCTGGTAACACCACTAATCTTAGACATTAAATATTTGTCCACACGGATCTGCTCCTGCCCAGGATCAACCAAAATTTCCGTAAGTTCTACGAAAGATTGATCATTATTTTCTATTTCTGGTAATTCCTTTTGCTCCACTTGTCTCAATTTTATATTTTTAACACCAACCGCAAAGGCCATATTTTACACAAAAGTACATCAAAAAACAGAACCTTTGAATCAATTCGATAGTTTAGATAAAAATAACTGTTCATATGCAATCATTTAACTCAAAATGCGTAAAAGAGGTAAAGCCTCCAGTCACTACCCAGCCGCACATTCTTCCTATTTTTGCGACATCTTCGTTTGTATTTGAAGATATAGAACAAGGCATAGATATATTCACTGGAAAACAAGAAGGTCATGTCTATGGTCGATATGGTAATCCTACCATAGAAGCTGTTGCACAAAAACTAGCAGACCTTGAAGCCTATGGTTCGGATATGGAAGCGACAGGTATCATGGTATCTTCAGGAATGTCAGCGATATCCACTCTATTTATGTCCACGCTAAAAACTGGAGACAAAATCCTAAGCCAAGGAAATTTGTATGGAGGAACTACTGAGCTCCTCCAAAAAATATTCAAAAATATGGGTGTTGAACCCATATTTACAGACCTCCAGGATCTGCATCAGGTTGAATCGCTATTGAAGGCAAATCCAGCAATTAAGATGCTCTATTTCGAAACCCCTGCAAATCCGACCTTAGCTTGTGTAGATATAAAGGCACTTTGTGAACTAGGAAAAAAATATCAAGTTTACACTGCAATTGACAACACCTTCCCTACTCCATACTTCCAAAGGCCATTATTACTTGGCTGCGACTTTGTAATCCATTCTACTACAAAATTCATAAATGGACACGGTAATTCAATAGCTGGAGTTATTATTGGTAAAGACAAAGCTTTTATGCAAGAAAAAGTTTGGACTACCATGAAACTCGCTGGTACAAATTGTAATCCTTGGGATGCATGGTTAACACACAATGGTTTAAAAACGTTAACGTTACGCATGGATAAGCATGAGGAAAATGCACAAATGCTAGCAGAATATTTACAAAAACAAGATAAAATTAAATTAGTTAATTACCTTGGTCTTACAGACCATTCAGATCATGAACTCGCAAAGAAACAGATGTCTGGATTTGGTGGAATGATGAGTTTTGAACTAGTAGGTGGCTTAGAGGCAGGAATAGAATTTATGAAAAAAATCAAATTCTGTGTATTAGCTCCAACACTTGGGGACACAGACACATTGATCCTACACCCAGCAAGTATGTCGCATAAAAATGTGGCAAGAGATATGCGAGAAAAAAACGGAATAACTGATGGTCTAATAAGAATGTCAGTAGGAATTGAAACTGTAGAAGATATAATTGAAGATATCAACCAAGCATTAAAATGATACCAGGACATTCTAAAGTAGAGATAGCTGAGCGGCTTAAACATATAAAGCCCTCTGCTACATTAGCGATAAACGAAAAAAGTAAAGCTCTTCAAAGTAAGGGTAAAAAAATAGTTAGGTTCGGACTTGGCCAGTCTCCATTTCCAGTCCCAGCTATTGTTGTTCAAGCACTAAAAGACAATGCCCACCAAAAAGACTACTTAAATACAAAGGGTCTTGAACCCTTAAGAATTGCAGTTGCAGACTATCATAAACGGGTGAATCAATTAGAATTTAGTTCTGAGAATATTCAAATTGGACCAGGGTCAAAGGAGCTTATTTATGATATATTGCTAGCACTTGATGCCACACTACTTTTAGCTAGCCCTTCTTGGGTCTCTTACGAACCACAGGGCAGATTAGCGGGTATCAATTTCGAGTGGATACCATGTAGCTATGAAGGCCAATGGAAGTTAACTGCTGAAGCTTTTGAACAGGCCTGCAAAAATAATCCTGGGCAAAAAGTTAGTATCCTTAATTACCCAAACAACCCAACAGGCCAGTCCTATACAAAGGAAGAGTTAGAAACTCTCGCTGGTGTAGCAAGAAAGTATAAGGTTGTCATCATTGCAGATGAAATATACGGAGCCCTGAGCTTTGACTCAAATCACTCCATCGCTGAGTACTACCCTGAGGGAACAATAGTCACCGCAGGGTTAAGTAAATGGTGCGGTGCTGGTGGTTGGAGGCTAGGGACAGCGGCATTTCCAGAATCGCTCAAAGACATTTTAAATTATATGAGCATTATTGCAAGTGAAACCTACACCTCAGTCAGTGCACCAATACAATATGCTGCTATTACAGCATTCCAAAAAGCGGATGAATTGGATTTATATCTTGATAAATCAAATCGAATTCTAAAAATTGTATCAAGCTATTGCCAACAAAAACTTAGCGCTGCGGGCTTGAGTCTTCATCCTACAATGGGAGGCTTCTATCTTTTTGTTAGTGCGGAACCTAAACGAGAAATCTTAGAAAGACGAGGTATAAAAGATAGTACTACGTTAGCAGAAAATATGCTAGAAGAAATAGGAGTTGCTGTATTGCCTGGCATGGACTTTGGAAGACCGGCTGAGGAGTTTACTTTCAGACTCGCATTTGTAGATTTTGACGGTGAGCAAGCACTACAACTTATCGACTCAAACCTTGAGGAAGAAGACTTTATCAACAGATGCTGTCAAGATATAAAAATCGGAATAGAGCAATTAAATAATTACTTTCATTAAACTAGCATAAGCAATTCAGGTGCATTGTTAATACAGCCAAAAACAATAGCATTCTGTTTAAAGGCAATACCAAGTCGCGAAGACTCTTCCTTTGAGATGTCCATTACAAAAAAACTCTCCTCCCCCTCCCAATCTGAAGGCTGAGCGGGCATACCAATACCTTTAAGATAGCTGTATTGATTTAGTTCTGATTCTAAGGATACATTAGATGCTTGATTAGACTCCATTGAACAAACCGATGAATATGGGTTCCATGCAGTTATAAAAGCAAATGTTATGGCTTTGTTAGCTTGAAGGAAAGAATCAAGTTTAGCATTCTTTTGACCAACTAAAATGTCAATTTCCTGATCTTTATCAACAAAAACACGATAAGTAGTAGCTTTATACATTTCTGACCTTTCCATCTGGGAAATTATTGAATGAGTAAAATAAATTTAAGAATAAGTAGATCCTCTTTTTCCTAGTTCCACTACTTCCATATGCTTGATTTCGCCTTGATGCACTTCAAAACGTAAAAAGGTCCTGATCTTATGAAACCCATTGTGGCCACAAGCTCCTGGATTTAAATGAAGTAAATTGTATTTATTATCTGGCACAACTTTCAAAATATGAGAATGCCCACAGATGTATACATTTGGGCGTACATCTTGAATCAGTGCGCGTACTCTAGCGGTATATCGTCCAGGGTAACCTCCAATGTGTGTCATTAAAAATTTTAATCCCTCAATTTCAAAAATCTGATTCAAAGGACTTTTATCGCGAATAGCGGTATCATCAATATTCCCGTATACTGACCGAACTTTTGTAATTTTTTCAAGATCCTCGATTACTGACCCTGGACCTATATCACCTGCATGCCAGATTTCGTCAATACCTGAAAGCATATCCGTTATATCTGAGCCCATATACCCGTGCGTATCTGACAGAAGTGCAATTTTCATTGAAAAAACAATTTAGACCTATAAAGTAAATTCGAATTTATTAAAAAAGCCACTACATAAAATGCAGTGGCTTTTTTTTATAAACAAAAAGATTACTTCACAGCAACCAATTCTACTTCAAATATTAAGGTAGCATTTGGAGGAATAACGCCTCCCGCTCCGCGAGCACCATATCCAAGATTGGAAGGTATAATCAACTTAGCCTTAGAGCCTACAGTCAATAGAGCAATACCTTCATCCCAACCAGGAATCACACGACCTTCACCCAATGGGAACTCAATCGGTTCATTTCTTGAAAAAGAAGAATCAAAAACAGTTCCATCAGTAAGCATGCCTTTGTAATGAACAGTAACGTTCATGCCTGCTACAGCTTGCTCACCAGTTCCCTTTTCAGTGATAATGTAAGCAAGACCACTTTCAGTTACTTCAGCTCCTTCAGTAAGTTTTTTAAATGCTTCCTCTGCAGCTTTTACCTTTTCAAGTTCTGCCTGCCTAATAGCTTCCATTTGTGCTTCAAATACCTCTGCAGCATCAAA
>JBELIG010000209.1:0-5821 GCA_042091035.1 Sphingobacteriales bacterium
TTCCAAAGAGTATATACTGGGCTATTGTAACCCTTACCACAGTTGGGTACGGAGATATAGCTCCTATTACAGATCTAGGGAGATTCTTTTCGGCCTTGGTCATGATTATTGGTTACGCAGTAATAGCCGTCCCAACAGGAATTATAACATCGGAAGCAATAAAGACACAAAAAGAGCAATATACCAATACGCAGCTCTGTCAAAATTGCCATAAAGATGATCACGAAGATGATGCTAATTTTTGTAGTCGATGTGGCTACTCATTACATAACTAGCGAACCTTTGTCGTAGCAAAAATTTTACGAATACTGTAGGCTCTACTTCCGTTGACCCAAAGTAACAGCATTCCCCCTAAGATTGCCATATTCTTTGTAAACAACATTATAATCATGCGTTGCTCTCCCCTTGGGAATGACCAAAAATCATATACTAGGAAGGTTGTAGGTAACCAGTAAACTAAAAGGATTATTATAGCAAATCCTGTACGATAGCCCGTTGCAATAAGAATTGCCCCAAGCAACAAAATGATTATCCCCGCATTGAGCAAGAGATCCTGCTGCCACAAAATATTTAATTCTGTCAATGCAGTTCGAGTCTCTTCATAGAACTTGAGTGTATCGATTGCCTCAAATATAAAAACAGCTGACAAAAATAGCCTACCGATTAGATCTACTATATTTTTCATAATCTTAGTTGTGTTGTTATCCTTTTATTAGGATAAAAATAATTTGATAGCTAAGGCCACATTCTGACCATCCATCGCTGCTGACAATATTCCACCTGCATATCCCGCTCCTTCTCCACAAGGGAATAATCCCTCTGCTCCTTCATGCATGTAGGTCTCTTTGTTCCTAGGTATTTTAATTGGAGAACTTGTTCTACTTTCTGTTCCTATGATATTAGCTTCTTCCGTAAAATAACCCTTCATTTTACGGCCAAAAACTTGAACAGCCTGCCTGAGCCTGTCATAGATTCCGTTCGGCAATAATTCATGAACAGGAGCTGCTACTAAGCCAGGAATATATGATGTATCAGGCAAAGAAGCTGATACTTTCCCATTTATAAAGTCCGTCATACGTTGAGCAGGCGCTTGCTGTCCACCGTCCCCCCAATCAAACATTTTACGCTCTACTGCAGCTTGGAATTCCATATTTGCAAAGACGCCATGCTTTTCAAAGCCTATCAAGTCTTCATTTTCAACTGCTACAACAGTACCAGAGTTGGCAAAGGGAGAATCTCTTCTTGACATAGACATGCCATTCACTACAATCTCACCAGGAGCAGTAGCTGCAGGAACGACCAATCCACCAGGGCACATACAAAACGAGAAGACACCTCTGCCATCAACCTGGCAGACCAACTTATAGGAGGATGCAGGAAGATTTTCTTCGCGCTCTTCTTGACCGTATTGGATTTTATCTATTAGTGGCTGTGGATGTTCTATTCGCACACCCAAAGCAAAGGGTTTAGATTCCAGAGCTATCCCCTTACTCGCACAAAGCTTATAGATATCTCTTGCAGAATGACCAGTTGCCAAAACAGTAGCTTTTGCCTCATAGGTTTTACCGGATTGAGTAACAACACCTCTAAATCTCCCCTTTTCATACAAGAAATCAGTGACATAGGTATCAAAATGGATTTCCCCCCCATGCTTCAAAATAGTTTCTCTTATGTTGGCAACAATCTTAGGAAGTTTATTCGAGCCTATATGCGGATGGGCATCAACCAAAATATCGGCATTTGCACCATGCTCAACTAATAAATTCAAAGCCTTTATAATTGATCCTCGTTTATGAGAACGTGTGTAAAGCTTTCCGTCAGAATAGGTCCCAGCACCACCTTCTCCAAAGCAATAATTCGAGTGTTCATTAACCGTATCAAATTGTTGGATTGCACGTAAATCCCTACGTCTTTCTTGAACCTCCTTTCCACGATCTAAAATTATTGGTTTGAGGCCTTGTTCTATTAGTTCAAGTCCCGCAAAATAGCCAGCAGGTCCTGCCCCTACTACTATCACAGGCTCTGCATCTTCTACCTGCTTCAATTTTTGAAGATAGACCGTTTGATCTGCTTTGGGCTCTTCAGCAGCAAGCTCTACGCGCAAAAGAAAGAATGGTTGCTTACTTCGAGCATCTATCGAACGCTTAATTATTTTCAAATATCCTATCTTATGGAATGGGATACCCGCTTTATTTGCTGCCTTTTTTTTGATTAGATCCTCATTCCCTAAGTCCTTAGGCAGGACTTTCAACTCAACCGTCTTTATATTATCCACAACTAATCCTTTTTATCTTTCCTTATATATACATTCTGCTCCGACTCAATAAAGACATTTGGTATGTACAATTTTGTCATTATAATTTCATTGGGATACAAGTCCGAGCCATTATACTTAATTGCAATGGTCATTCTGTTTTGATCAAAAGAACTCAATCTAATAATCTGCTCATCTGGTTCTTCAACAATCTCATATCTAGACAATGAATCCACATGAAAGTCTAATAGATGTTTCATACCATTTT
The DNA here is from genome assembly GCA_042091035.1 of Sphingobacteriales bacterium. Taxonomy (GTDB): domain Bacteria; phylum Bacteroidota; class Bacteroidia; order Chitinophagales; family Saprospiraceae; genus AM-2324. Next base: position 2,523 of record JBELIG010000209.1, read on the forward strand.
CCAAAACAACCTGTATTTCACTCATTACGGTATTACCCTGCCAAAAAACAACTTCATAATCATCCTCATAAAGATCGATGTTGATCTGCTCATAATTCTCAACCATAAATGTTTGATGAAGAATCTTCTTCGCTTGAGCATTTAGCTCTAAGGAAATAGAGATAATAAGAAGACTAAGAAGTAAAATTCGCATTTGTGATATTTAATTTTTTTTACAAAATCAGAACACCAAATATAGGCATTAAAGATTTGTAATGAAAAGAGCTAAGCCTATTATTATATAACGGGCTTAGCTCTTAGTAAAATATATCTGACTAAATATTAAAATATAAGTTCTACTGATTTTATATTATTAGCAGTCCCCGATGTAATCACCTCGTTAGGAACATAACACTTAATCTCTATAAGTTCGCTTAATTCATTTTGTAAGTTCTGTTCTAAATTTGGAAATGAAAGATACATCATACCTCCAATAATTTCTGAACTCATCTTATACCTATTCGAGCGAATCAAATGCTTCAATTCACTAGAATTCATGCCATCTGTTGTTATAGATACAAGAACTCTTCCATAAGATTTATCCCAGCTTTCATACTTAACATTTCCCTCGTTCATAATAATGACCTCATCAACAAGATTCATATCAATGGATTTCACAATTATACTATTATTGACCTGGGCAGTCATAGAAATAGTCAAAAGTAAATTCAGAAAAATACCATACCAATATTTCATACGGCTCATCTTTATTTTGCAGAGATTTAAAATATAATTATATATATAATATAACTATAACATAGTTTATTGTCCTTCGATAGAAATAACTGCCTGTCTCAACAGAACCAATTTTTCTAAAAGTGGGCGCATTAACTTTAGATCCAACATATTAGCTCCATCAGATTTCGCTACTGAAGGATCAGGATGTGTCTCCATAAATAGTCCATCTACTCCTACGGCAATTGCCGCCTTAGCCATTGTTTCTATTAATTGAGGTTTCCCCCCAGTCACACCTGAGCTTTGATTAGGCTGTTGTAGAGAATGGGTAACATCCAAAACAACAGGTACATTATTTCGCTTCATTTCAGGAATACCTCGATAATCAATAATTAGATCCTGGTAACCAAATGTATTTCCACGTTCTGTTAGTATTACAGAGTCATTTCCTGATTGTCTGATTTTATCCACTGCGAATTGCATAGATTCCGCGCTCATAAATTGCCCCTTCTTCACATTTACAGTTTTCCCAGTCTTGGCAGCAGCTACTAAAAGATCTGTCTGACGACATAAGAATGCAGGTATCTGCAGCACATCTACATACTCTGCAGCAATAGCAGCTTCTTGCGCATCATGTATATCCGTGACAACCGGCACATTGAATGTTTGACCGACCTTCTGTAGGATCTTTAATGCTTTTTCATCACCAATACCAGTAAAAGAATCTAAGCGGGAACGGTTAGCTTTTCGATAAGAACCCTTAAAAACAAGTGGAATTTTGAGGGACTGACAAAGTTCTACCAAATGTTCAGCGATTTCAAATGCAATGGCCTCTCCTTCGATGGCACAAGGACCAGCAAGTAGGAAGAAAGATTGATTATTATAATTAGCCAAATTAGGTATATGCATAGCTTCAAGTATTTAACTACTCAAAGATAAGCTTTTCTGCTTTCCGAAACACTAGAAACCAAACATAATTCTATAGATAAGCAAAAATAAAAGAGGAAACGAAATTAAATTTTTAAAGACCACATTTCAAAGTGTAAAAACCCTCAAATGTGGTCTAAAAACAAATTATTGTCTAATAGCAATTACAGGATCTAATCTTGCAGCCATAAAAGCAGGTATAATCCCTGACAGAACACCTGACAAAACAGAAATAGTAACGCCTAATATTATATTTCCTGTAGACACCGAAAGATCAAAAGGAATGTAATTCTCTAAAAGAGGCAGCCCAAGAGCTACAACAGCGATTCCCAAAACACCTCCAATCAAACACAAGAGAACGGCTTCAATTAAAAATTCTAGTAGGATAAAATATTTTTTTGCACCAAGCGCCTTTTTAACTCCTATTATAGAGGTACGCTCTTTCACAGAAACAAACATAATATTAGCAACACTTACCCCACCCACAATTATGGATAATAAACCAATGACTCCACCCGCGAAGGATAGACCTCCAAAAATATCATCCATTATTGAATTCAATAAAGTCACTCTATTCAACGAAAAATCAGTCTCTTCCATAGGTCTTAGCTGTCTTCCACGTCGTAGCATACCTGTCAAATCATCTGTAAGTTGATCTAAGCCAATACCTGGTTTTGCCTTCACGGCTATAGAAGAACCAAAGCCACCTAGTTGCTTTACATTTAAAAACTTCCTGGCTGTTTCATAGCCTAAAACAAAAGCATCATCAAAGTTTGCAATATTTACTATATCATCCCCCGACTTTTCAACAACCCCAATCACTTCAAATTTTCGCCCATTAAGACTGACCTTCTTACCTAGTGGATTTACTATGCCAAATAATTCTGTAGAAACATTTGCACCTAGAATAATCTTATCACTTCCCAGATTATATTCAGACTCAGAAAAATAACGTCCCTGACCTATCTCAAAATCAATTACCTCAGGAAGTTCATAGGTAGAAATAAATCCAGAAGCCCGTTGGACAGATTTCCCATCGTACTTAAGGGTCTTACCCCTAAAATCCAAAGAGAAATAAGAGTAGGCCGCAGATTTAACATCCTGCTGAATTACTTGGTAATCATCATAATCAACATTAGGTCGTTTTATGATTTCCCACCATTTAAACTCCCCTTCTGTCTGCCAAGGAAACTTCATCACATATACTACATTGTCTCCAAGTTTTTGAATACTTGACTTGACGTTAGTCTCAAGGGAAGCAACCATAGATTGAACTCCGACGATACATATCACACCGATTGTGACACCCAATAATGAAAGTGATGATCTTAATTTATTACCAATAATTTGGCCAAATGCTTGATTAAAACTCTCTCTAATAATTTTTAACAATACCATAATTGCAGCTGATGTGATGGTTTATTTCTCGGTAATAAAACGAATAAAACCATGTAAAGATTATTAATTCGATGAACAGCTCCTTTTATATGATTAAAGAAAATACCAATCATCTCAGACTCTACCCTAAGGGGCTGAACCAATGATAATAATAATCTGTTAGATGAATTAATACAACGACAATCCTGACACTGAGACATAAAGTATAGACTCTTTTTGGAAGATTTTCAAAACTCCAGATTCAATTTTCAGGAGATTAA
>JBELIG010000015.1:0-5914 GCA_042091035.1 Sphingobacteriales bacterium
CATTAATCCTGCCTGGGAAAATGGATTTTAATACTTACTTTATTGATGAGGATTTTAGCCTTGCAGTGTACTCTGTTGCAGCCGATCAGGTGATTGAACTTGCGAATGGAAATGGACCATTAATTCCAATCGGTTCTTTAGAATATTTTAATACAGATAAAGAAAGAGAGGCTACTTCCTTTGGAAGTTTGAATAGACATGGACAAGATTCTTGGGTCTTGGATCATCGCAGTTTAGATTGGGTTTCAAGAGATGAAATGGGTTATTCTAAGGCTGTCAATGCGCCCCTGTTTGCTTATTCTGAAAGAGATGAGTATCAAAAGTTCATGTTTCGAAATTCAGGGGATGATAATTATCCTGCCATTGATGATAATGCGCATGAAGGATCAACGCATATTCGAGATGAGTATGTGCATGCTTTGTCGCAATTGGGAGGGATGAAATTAGATCAAAGAGCAGTAGAGCGCGTTATCCTGTTTTTGAATGGACAATATTGGGGAGTATATGGAATGCGAGAACGACCTGTAGATCATGATTACACAGGCGAGTACTATGACCAAGGGAAATATGACGTTCAGTATTTATCCACTTGGGGTTCTTCAGAAGCTGAATATGGTGGACTTCAGGCGGTTGCTGATTGGGAGAATTTGAGGAATTTTATTTTAGAAAATGATATGAGCATTCCGGATAATTATGAAATAGCGGAGGACAGTATCAGCATGAAGAGTATGATCGATTATTTTGTGATGAACCTTAATGTAGTAGCGGTTGACTGGTTGAATTATAACACCGGATGGTGGAGAGGCCGCGATCCAGAGGGCGATCATAAGAAATGGGGATATATACTTTGGGATTTAGATGCTACATTCGATTATTATATCAACTATACAAATGTACCTAATCCAGATCCGGATGCGGAGCCTTGTGATTTAGAAGATATTGCGGATTATATGGACCAGTTTTTTGGACCTGAGGTTACGGATTACGCTTCTTTATTAGATGATACCGGTCAAGTAATTATTGATATTGATACTACGATTAATTGTTTGACATTGACCAATGGGAGTTCTCCTTACCCGGTCACAGATACCCTTTTTCACCTAGTCATTCAGTCAGATCCATATTGTTGTGAAACTGACTGGGATGGTATATGTCAAGATGCTTATGATGAACTTTTGGAAGGTGGAATTGGTGGCCCAGGTGGTGGGATTACAGATTACTATGGGAATGTAGGAAGCCACGAAAAGATATTTTTAAAGTTGTTGGATGAAAGTCCTGAGTTCAAACAATTGTATTATTCGAGATACGCAGATCTGATGAACACTGTTTTTACCTGTCAGAATATGGATTACGTTTTGGATAGTATGCTTGCAGTGATTGAACCTGAAATGCCTCGCCAAATTTCACGATGGGGAGGAACAATGGCTGAATGGGAGTCTAATGTTGAAGATCTAAAAGCATTTGTTTACGAGCGATGTACGCTTTTAGATGAGGGGGCTATAAACTGTTACGACGATTTGACGGAAGTATATCCGATAACCTTGATGACAGAACCGGCTGGTGTTGGTGAAATAGAATTTAATACGCTGGATATCGAAGTGTTCCCATGGTCAGGTGATTACTTTGGGGGCATGGAGAATTATATTGAGGCAAAAGTAGCAGAGGACTTTGAAGATGACTGGGAGTTTAGCCATTGGATCAGTACTTCAGGTAATCTTATAACGCCGAGTGTTGAAGATGTAGAAGCAAGTTTAACCTTGGAGCAATCAGATACTTTGATTGCAGTCTTTGTAGAAGAAGGTTCTGTTAGTACTAATGAGTTAAAGGCAAAATACGATTTGAATGTATTTCCAAATCCTGCCTCGGATTATCTACAGGTAGAATACAGTTTGGAAACTTCGGAAAATGTTCAGCTTGAATTATATTCAATGTCTGGTCAATTAGTTCAACGTTTTTCTGAGGTAAACGGAAGACAAGGTGCTGGAAGCTATTCGACTAATCTTACATTGGAAGCTATAGAAAACTCAGGTCTATATATCTTGAATGTAACGATTGGAGAAGATCGCAAGCGATACAAAATTAATATTATTAAGTAAGGCCATAGGGCTTATAGTTAACTGAACGAGATTGATTCTTAAATGAATCAATCTCGTTTTGTGTATATATCGCTCAGCTTGATTATAATTTATTCTGGAGTAGTGATATTTTTATCTGAGTAGAATTAAGGGAGGCTGTTCTCTTTATAAGTAAAATTAATAATGAAAAATACTTTAATAGCTATCTCAATGTTGTTGTTGGGACTGAGTTGTATAAATCAAAAGCAGGAAGGGGATGAACTTAAGTTTAATGCTGAATTGGCTAGTGACCTAGAGCAAAGAGCCGAACTTGACCAGATAGCTGCCTGGATTCCGGAGGGGAAGTTTAAGGAGTATTCTCAAGAAGAATGGAATAGTTTTAAGGATAGCGTGTTTACTTCAAATAAGGTATTCTTAGAAGAAGTGCTAAATAAATACGGTTATCCTGGTTATGATTTGGTGGGTAAAGCGGGGGAAAAAAATTATTGGGTAATGGTCCAGCATTGTGACTTTGATCCACAATTCCAAGCTCGAGTGCTGGAAAAGTTAAAATTGCAAGTAGATGCAGATAATGCTGATGGACGAAACTTTGGACTTTTAACTGATCGAGTAGGTTTAAACTCCAACAAAAAGCAAGTTTATGGGACTCAAGTTACTTATGTCAAAGAGACTGGCCAAGCAATCCCGAAGCCACTCCTGGATAGCTTGGAGGTCAATGAGCGCAGAAAATCAATTGGACTTGAGCCAATTGAGGATTATTTAAATTTTATGACTGAAAGTCACTTCGAGATGAATAAAGCAAGTATGCTCAAAAGAGGAATAACAGAAGCCAAACTGTATAAAGTGAAAAATTAGAGGGATATCTGTCAGGCAAAATAAGTGTTCAAAAGAAAATGAACAAAGCTTATTACTTCGTAAGAGTGTCTAGATTCAGAATGGTCCAAATTGGAGCAATTATATTTCCTTTGTAAAGACTGGAATAACAATGTTTATTAATAGAAAGATGGAAATGACACAAGGGATTCATTGCTGTGGTTTTGAATCAAATGATTTATATGAAAAGAAATAATTTTGTATATTTAAAATGTTGTTAATTAGTAGATAAAATATTTATTTCCAGTCTTATGAAGAACATCTTATTGATTGTTTTTATTGCTTTTTCTCAGGCCTTGGCTGCTCAGGATTTGTATGATTTAAATACCCTGCGAGAGATTACTATCAAGTTCTATGACTCCACCTATCATGAAACATTGATCGATTGGTTCAATGCTGGAGATGGAAGCAGGTTGCCAGCCACCCTTGAAATGGATGGAATCGTATATGATAGTGTCGGTGTCCGATACAAAGGGAATATATCTTTTATAATTGCTGACATTTCTGATTCGCCTAAATTTCCCTTGAACATTGATATCAATGAGTATATAGACGATCAAACTTTGATGGGCTATAAAAAATTGAAATTAGGAAATTTGTTTACTGATCCTACATCAGTTAGAGAGGCTGTCGCTTATCAAATTTATGGGAAATACAGCGTTGCTCCCAAAAGTAATATGATGCGTGTAAATATTGGTGTCGTTGGTGAGCAGGCATCTTACTACGGCGTGTATTCAAATACGGAATCTATCAACAAGGATTTTTTGAAAGATCATTATGGTTGGAAACGGGGCCCCTTGGTGAAATGTGATCCAAACCCACAAGATGCCGATCTAGCTTGTGATAATAGTGGATTGGGAAATGGTCAAGGAGGAGAACAGCCAGAAGCCTTTCCCGATTTGGTTTGGTACGGACCTGATAGTTGCCAGTACTATGCAAACTACGAAATGAAAACAGAGCATGGATGGGGAGACTTGGTGGAATTTATAGATGTATTGAATAATAATGATACCCTTTTATACGATAATTTGAATATTGATGGTGTCCTGTGGAATATGGCAGTGTCTATGGTTCTGCCGAACCTCGACACCTATTTTGGGAAAAACATCAAGAATTACTACATGTACAAGCACAGGGATAGTTTGTGGCATCTTATCCCCTGGGATGTGAATGAAACCTTTGGAGGAGTTATGGGACCTGACCATGCAAATTGGGATGTTTTAAAATGGTATGATCCTAATATGCCCAATCGTCCCCTAATTTGGCAAATTCTAAAACACGATCGATACTATAAGCAGTATTTTGCCCATATCAGGACGGTTATTGAAGAGAACTATAACGAAGAAAATATTCGTGCAAAGGTGGACTCTATTCAAGATTTGATTGAGCAGTCTATTATTGATGGACCATACAAGCGGTTTCCTGACATAGATTTTAGAGGTAATGTTGATAATGATGTTACTTATCCGAATTTTGGCCCTCTTGGTTTTTATAAAGCTTTTATCCCAACAGTAAATGAGCGCTTGGAGTATCTAAATAATCACCCAGAACTAATGCTAATTCCTCCGACCTTAATAAATACTAGTCGCAATATTGAAGCGCCCGAGGAAGGCCAAAATGTTTGGGTTACAGCTGAAGTTACAAATGCTACTCAGGTAGATCTCATGGTAACAAAGCATGAGGAGTATTCATCCTATTTTGAACCAATCGAAATGAAAGACGATGGACAAAGTAATGATGGTGCAGCTGGAGATGGACTGTATGGAGCTATGATTCCTTATCAATCTTTGGATGATAAGATCAAATATTATGTTCGAGCACAGAATGATGATGCCATGATATTGGAGCCAAGAAGGGCAGAGTATGAATTCTTTGGCTATACAATTGAGACAGTAAGTGGTAACGCAGAGTTGGCGGAAAATACTGATATCAATACATGGTTTAGCATTTATCCAAATCCCGCCACAGATGTGATCCATATAGCAGGTGATTTAGGAAAGGTGCACTCAATTCATATACATGATGCATCAGGAAGATTAGTGTATCAGTCAATCAGCCCTTCGTCAAAGAGTATTTCAATTGCTGAGTGGTCCAATGGTTTATATGCCCTGTCCTTTTTTACTGGAGAAGGTGTTGTGCTTAAGAAGTTAGTTGTAGGAAACTAATTCAAGGATGAATGAGAAAAGTGGCTATTGCCGGTCATGCCTTTCAAACTAAAAAATTGGAGCGTGGTATAGTTGATGATTTTTGTGAACTATAGTAGCTTATGAAATTCATAGCGCAGGGTATGAAGCCTTATTTGATCATTTCTAAACTCCTGAGCAGTCACATTGACTATTTTTCTTGGATATCGGCCAACTAAATTTATAATTTATTGTTTGCTTTTCTGTATGCTTTAGGGTTGTTTGTCGTATTATAAAAAATCTTAATGACTACTAATAGCAATACCTTCTGTTTCATGAAACTATTGGAAATGCTGTGCAAAAAAACAGAATTAAAAGTAATAACTTAGTAAGGTTAGCTAGGTCCAAGGGATACAAAACTTAGCGTTCAAGCATGCGGAGATCAGTAAACTGTTTTTCGTCAAGAATCTAAGTGGATAAGCAGAATACAGAAAATTTAGTTGAAAATATTCGATGAGCTTGATATTAAGCTCGTCATATTCAAAGTGGGTATTTAATCTTCAAAACTTCCAAATAGTTGGTTTATAGGGGTCACAAGAATGGGCCTTTGAAATTTTATACCTCAAGCATAAACCTCTTTCTTATTAGAGTTCAAAATATATTTTACACAATTGAGATTTGCGGGAGTAGGTTTTAAAGTTATGATATAGCCATTTCCGATATATTTGTCTTGATTCTAATTCACTAGTTTATTATGAAATTAATTTACAGTTTTATTTTTTTAATAGGTATGTCCTTGCAGATTCAAGCACAGGAATGGGAACAGGTATCTTCTTTGCCAGA
>JBELIG010000015.1:6014-19195 GCA_042091035.1 Sphingobacteriales bacterium
TAAATGATTTATGGGTATTTGATCCGGCGGATATGACTTGGACCGAATTAGCATCTTGTCCCTGTTTGGCAAGAACACACCCAGCCTTAATCGCACAGAATGGAAAAGTATTCATGGGATTAGGTAGCAGTGTTACTGGTAATATGAAGGATTGGTGGGAGTATGATATTGCCACGAATACATGGTCGCAAAAAGATGATTTACCTTCATTGCGTAGACACCACCCATACCAATTTGGTATCGGAGATTATGTTTATACAGGCTTCGGACATGGAAACGGCATTTTTAATGATTGGTACAGATATGATATTGAAGGGGAGACTTGGACTCAAGTACAATCTTTACCTGCGGAAGGACGAGTAGCAGGGACACAATTTTCTCATAATGGCTTGGGATATGCTTTGAGTGGTGAGGGTGATGACCATAACTCTATGGCAACTGGAGAGTTTTGGGTTTATGATCCTGCAGCGGATTCCTGGGAGGAATTGCCTGCTCATCCTAGTGTATCTCGTTGGGCACCAGCTTCCTTTGTAGTCGATGATGAGGTATATATAATCAATGGTACAGATTATGTGAATAACGAAAATGATTATGTATCAGAGATCTATAAGTTTGATTTGGGTGACAATAACAATGTTGTGGATTTAGATGGAGATGGGTTTAACGCAGACGAGGACTGCGATGATAATGATCCAAATGTCTTTCCTGGGCAAATAGAAGTGCCTTACAATAGTATTGACGATGATTGTGATCCATTAACTTTGGATGATGATTTAGATCAAGATGGCTTCGTATTAGCGGATGATTGTGATGACAATAATCCTGATATTAATCCTGATGCAGAGGAAATTGCTAACAATGATATTGATGAAGATTGTGATGGTTTTGACTTAGTGTCTTCAACGCATGAGCTTTCGGATCTAAGCATAAATATATTTCCAAATCCAGCGATCGATCTGGTTAATATAAATGTGGAAGGTCCATTGAACTACCAAGTGAAGTTGTTTAATCTGAATGGGAAACTTATGTATTCAGCATTCAATGCTAAGCAAATAACTGTAGAGACTTATCCAAATGGAACCTACGTATTAGAGCTTACAGACTTTGAATCAGGTAATAGAATTGTAGAGAAAATTATAGTAGGAAACTAAAAATTCCACTGTAGTATAAATATCAGAAACGGCGACTATCCTTTGGGATGGTCGCCGTTTCTGATATTTATTGGATGGTTTTTATAGACTAGGTAAAGTCTACTACTTAATTAGCCCATTTGAGTATTTTTTCGACCATAAGTTTTTCACCAGATCGAATATGAACAAAGTAAAGTCCGTCAGCAAAAGCGCTCAAGTCAAACTTGGATGTTTCTGTAGTTTGTAAAACGAGTACCCCAGCGGATGAATAAATTTTGATGAGCGCATTACTAGGCAGATTATCTACTTGGAATTGTCCGCTTCCGGGATTTGGATATATACTTATTGAGGAAGCTTCTGCGTAATCTATGGATGAGGGATCACCTACGGTAACTGTGAAGAAATCATTGGCTACACCACCATTGCTATCTATTCCATGCAGACAAATTTCATATACACCTGCTGTTCCACCTATAAATTCGAGTGTGGACCCATTGATTTGTACCTCCAGTAAATTAGGTGTGCTGCTACTTGCAAAAAGGAATAAAAGTTCTCCCTCTGGATCTGAGAAGACGGATGAAATATCTATACTTTGAATATTGAAATTTTCTGCAAACAAGAGTTCACCTGTTGGATTAGCTACAATAGGCGAGGGGTTGTCCGGGCGAAGTTTGGGACGCCAGTAATAACGATTTTCTAGTAAAAACCCAGGAGCATGGAGGCCACAATCTTCCTCCAGAAGAATCAAATCAAGCGTACTCCCTGGAAAAGGGCTATCTGCTCCAAGGATAAAAGATTCGTTGTCAGCATCCAATGCTAGAGACCATAATTCTGATGCATTTGGAGACCAGTAAAACTGTCCATTTGTTTTGAGAATAATTCCTTGATCAATAGAGCTTTCCGCACATTCATTCGTGAAGGTATCCAGCATTATTTCAAATGGTGCCTCTTCTAGTAATAAATCAAATCGCTTTCTATACAATTCACCATTAAAGATCAGTCCTATGGTTCCGGGAACAAGTTCTCCATTAAGACTTCGATAGAGTTCTATCTTGAAATTCTGACCTGGATACGGACAATCAGATCCTGTTTCAAGGATTCCGTCTTCAAAATTTGGGGTTACTTGCCATTGTACGTTTGCATTGTTTCTCCAATAATACAGCCCATTTTCCAATATGATTTCTGCTTCATGCCAATTGTTTCCGATATTGTCCAGCGAATAGGCTCCAAGAAGCTCATCCATAATCATGCTAGCTGAAAGGTCAATTACATTATTCTGTACTCGGGTGATTAGTTTATCGGCCAATGGCACACAGGCTGACTGAATCCTCTTGTGCAAAGATTCGGCATAGAAGTCCGCTTCAAATCGACCTTCGAAATCATTGGGCCAGAAAGAAAGATTGAACCAATCATGTCCATTGACCTCCAGACTGAATTCAGGATATATTCTATACAAGTGATGATAAAATTCATGCTGTAACCACTGCGGCAAATAAATCCTTCTTTCCACATCATTGTACATACCGTCTCCGAGATGTGCAGGCTTTCGGACTAACCATTTGTCATCGATGATGAAAAGGGGTCCTCCCTTTGAATCAGAGCCCATTCCTCCTGTGATAAAAGCATTGTCATCAAAATCAGGGAATTCAGGAACATGAGAAGGATATAAAATCCAGAACCAATCTGTTTCATTCAACAGATCATCATCCAACTCAGGCCACACTTGCCCTACATTTCCTGAAGCGAAATAAGGTGCACTGGTATTTACCGTTGCATCAATACAGAGGTCTGGTAATTCAACATATTCTACATTTACTTGTAGTTCTCCAAAGGTGATTGCTGTGATATATTTCAAAAATAAATCCAGAGATTGATCGATTATGCAATAATCATCCTCCAGTAGGGCTTCATCTAGACTGTTGCTTATAAAAGTACCTGTTCCGGCCTGTAATTCTGCATCGGTAGAGGGTTGTATACCCTCTGAACAGCCTACCAAGATGACTTTCATATTCACTGTTTTTACAGCAGGGTTACTTGTTGGGCTAAGGTGGTAATTAACTATATCCTCCATCATTCGCACGCCATAATAGGCATGTGGTGTTCCAAGGTTTGCACCATTCGGATCATTGAATACATTCCACCAGATTGTGCTACCCTTGGGGTAGGTTTCAAAGAGGGAATTGATAAGCTCCTGTGCTGTGCTGTATTCTCCAGCAGCGATTGCATCTTCAGCATCTATAAATGTGGTAATTGCTGCGTTGGTATGCTCGGTAAATTGGCTGCTTCCTCCATACATCGTATAAAACTCTGGCAGATGGATTCCATCACATTGGATGATTTGAGCATGAAGTACATTAGACAGAACAAGGAATAGAAGAATAGTAAGGTATTTTCTCATATCGGTATATGTTGGAAGCAGAATCAATGCTGCTAGATTGATCGGGCTTTGTTTTTACTTAAATTAAAGTAAATGAAAAGACATTGCAAGTATCTAATTCTAAATCAAAAACTTAAGATAAGTGGCCAATCTTAAACAAAACAGAATCAATTATGGATCAAAAAAGGGATTTGAATGATAATTCAAATCCCTTTTTGTCCAGCTCTGTTTTAAATAGTGAAAGGCACTTGCTTTCATATATTTATCAAGAAGTGGCTATACTGCCTGAATACATATTCGATAAGACGCAATTCATTAGTAGGAGATGAGTTTTGCATGTCTAATGGAATCTTTTTGCTGATCTGTCCAGCTTCTATTATTCTCATAGACACCTTTAGTTTCCCAGTCTCCGTACATAGGATTTGGAAAAACAATAAACTTAGCTCCGAAAGACTCCTGCATTTGATCAACTAAAGTATTGCGGGCTTCACTGCTCTGATTGTCAAAAGCATTAGAAAAGTCAGATAGATTATCACCCATATAAAGCACAACCTCATGGTTTTCTAATACGCGATCACGTCTTTCTTGCTTTTCACTGGAGTTTGTTCTCAAAAATACGTGACTTGTATCCGAATTTGGGAGTCCAAGTTCTTTCATATTTGCTACAGTCTCTTCCAGTTGAATATTATAGCGATTAGAGATGTAAAACACTTCAATGTTGAGAGAATCAGCAAGGTTGAAAAACTTTACAGCACCAGGTAGCGCTTTTGCCTGCTTCAATTTACCCCATTCAATCCAATCTTCTTTTGTGTAATCCAGATCCTTTTGAATTTGCATCCCACTGTAAGGACTGTTATCTAAAACGGTTTCATCTAAATCAGTGATAATGGCAAGTGGTTTTTCCTGCTTATTTTCTATAGCCATAATTCTAGCTGTCGCTAAATTGAAGGCTTGATAGCTTAGTGCTTTGTACTCGCCAGCTTGTTGTTGCCAGAGTACTGCTAGGGTAGCATGCTCTTTTTTAGGTATATCAAGTCCTTGATTAGTAGTATTGTTTTCTGAGTTCATACAACTCGTTAGAAATAGCAAACAGCTAAGGGACCAAAAAAGGGAACTGATATTCTTCATCAGGATCAATTTTATTTTTTTGTATAAATAGATATTCATAGGTTTCTAAAATCGCTAAATAGCAGGTGCTGAGTTTGGCCCCGACGCTATGGAACTTGAAAACCATGGAATTATTCAAAGAGGAGAAGTCTTGAGTATTCAGTATCATATGTTTGTGGAACAGATGATAAGAAGCTCACACTTGACCTCTGATGATTATGCCTGCAAATATAAGTTATGTTCTATAAAAAGTAGATCGACTAAATAAATATAGATCAACTTATCACTCAAACAAAGATGTTTTAGTCATAGGACCTTTTAATCAATCCATTTTATCCAATTCCAACCATTTTTCAAGGCTGTTTTTTAGTCGCTCAAGTTCTGCTTCATTCATATTGGCTATTCGAGCATTGCCATGATGCTTACCCTCCATAATAAACCATTCCGCATCCACCTTGTCATTAGGCGGTACAGCGCTCGCAGTCCAAGTATCGTTGGCTCCATAGATGTAGATGAATTCATCCGCCTCTGAGTCCAACCACTGGTTAATCTCTTCTAACAGTTGACCGTCAAAAGGATCGTTCATCTCAAAAGGAAAGAATAATGCCATTGGATTGGAGTCTGTAGGCAAGGCTTTTAGATAACCCTCAAAAGGACTGGTTTCATATCCATAGTATCCCATTTCGGTAGCTGATTGATAATAATGGGAAGTATAGTATCGAATATCATTATCACCAAAGAAACTTGGGCCTGATACATTTAGGAGATAGGAAGCTAAAACCTCTGCATCGGTATCTGGACCGGGAATCTTTTCACAGCTGTAGCCCCATTGCCAAAACGAAAATGGATACTCTAGTACAGCAAATTCAAAAGCTTTTTCCAGGGACAAAATCTTGTATTCCACATTTGCACCTTTACTGTAGAACTTCAGTAAAGGTAGAATCTCATCTCGCTTACTAAGGACCTGAATCTGGAAATCGAAAAGCTTCTGTCGACATTCATCTGTTCCTACGGTATTCAAAAAGTCATATATCCTGGGCTCTTCATATGCTCTGTTAATTGGTGCTACATATGGCACACTTAGGTCTACATCTTCCGGATAAAAGTATCGGTAAAAAATAGTTGTTGCACCACCTTTACTGATACCTGTGCTTATCCATTTGTTGGTATACAGTTCATCAAATAATTCACGAACTCTATGCAAGTCTGCTGTTGCCTGTTTTAAGTTCAGATATCTGTAGTCCAGAGAATCCGGCATACTTGCTCCAAAATATCGGTGTTCCACAAACAACTGATTGGCATCCAGTATTTGACTGAGTTCAGAAACTCTATTTCGTCCCACATTATATCCTGCGGTTCTGATCACCGTAATATTTTCAACACCACGATGCGTTAGATATACTTTCTGATCAAAAAACCCTTTTGTGTCATCGGAATGATCTATAGGTTGGCGAATCTTTAATTCATAAAGACTTCCACCTTTGAAATCATTCAGCTTTTTGAAAGACAAACCTTCCATCGCTGTTAATTCAGCCTCCAGGGAAAAATCCTGCGCTTGGCAGAAAACAGCAAACAACAGAAGTACAAATAAAGATGATAACTTATTCATATTATGAATTTGATTAGACACAGCATGTGCATACCTGATTATTTAATAGAATCATTACTGATCGTATTATCTAAGCTAAAGAATAGAAACGTATTCCTGAAAAGTATAGTTAGATTTTTTACCCTATGAACTAAGGAATAAAACCTAAAAGACCTATTGTGGAAATTGCATGATTGTTCGCACCAAAAAGAAAAAGAAAATGTAGAATCCTGAAAAGATCAGTATCTGCGTATACTTCTCCTTTGTTATTGGTTTAGAACGCGTTAAGATATAACTACTTGAAGCGAATGCAATGATTAATATGTAGAAAACCACCCGAACCACAAAATTGCTTAAGCCTCTGGTAGCCTCAAAGGATTTTTGATCTGCAATGAAATAAAAATTCATCAATAAGATCACGCAATAAATAAGCAAAGCTGAAAAAACATAAGCGGTATATTTTGCTGTATTTGAATCGATCATAGCGGGTGAATACCTTGGTACAGACACCTTATTGTTTTTTGTCAATTCTGATAAAAGTGCAAACACCGTCTTATAATCCCGAAGCAACTCAAGGGTAATGACACTTTGCTTTTCATGGGTCTTTCCGTGAACAGTCCTGAAGTTATGTTTTACATCGGTATGAAGATAGATCGATCCGTCCTGAGTATCATCGTAGCCAACTTTACTAATATGAGCAATTCGATCCAGAGATACCCGATGTATCTCCTTTTTAAAGAATTTAACTTCTTTGATGAGCACATATTTCGATGTAATCATGTATTCCATCTTCTTCAAATTCTTGTTCCGAATTTCCTCATACACAAATGGAGCAATCAAACAAAACAGGAAGAAAACTATAGGAAATACTACATGCCCAGTAATTACAAAGCCGTAGGATATGAAAAAGGTTAAAATCAGATAGACGATCATAGGGCTGGAGGCCTTAGTTACCACATCTTTATAATGGTTATTGGTTTCTAAAAATCTAACCACTGTTCTATACGCTGGTTTTCCTCTCCAAAGGACTTTATGATTTGGGAAATCTACATGCTTGGTTTCCGAAGTGTAATCTGCGTCTAAGTAATCCTTCAAGCTGATTTGTTTTATGTTTAAATATGTACTTATCTAGATTCGCTGCGTTGATGAATAACCCTAAATTAAAAAAAATACGATTTATCAAAAAGGGCTATCCGATATCTTTAAAAAGGAGTTTAGCTAATTTATTAACCCCATAATTCTACTTGGTAATCCAGATAAAACCTTTCTAATCTTCATATAGTTATAGTAATCATGCAGTTAGGTTTATTATATATCTATTGCTTAATAAGCGATTCTCTATTGTGTCCTCAGATAATTTGACAACTTTTAATTTTTTCTTGTTAGAATTTTGTCGGTATGAGGATTTTCTAAGATGAATATTTTCCTAAGTAAAGGAATCAGTTTCTTACGGATCTCGCAGGTATAGGAATTGTCATAAAATGAAAATTATGTACTTTTTATATGAAACAAGGATAAAAGATTTTACTTTAGTTACTCTATGTTTTTTTAATTTAAATGTTCGCTTGGCTATGCTAGATAAAGAAATTTTAGACTCGTTAAAGAATTGGAGAGAGCTGGTTTCTTCCTATAAGATTCCAGATAATAAAAAGGCTGTTTTTCAGATACTTAACACCTTTATTCCATTCGTAGGCTTATGGACCCTGATGTATTTTAGTTTGAATTGGTCCATATGGATCACCATGGCTATTGGTTTAGTAAATGCATTATTTTTAGTTAGGATCTTTATTATTCAACATGACTGTGGGCATCAGTCTTTTTCGTCTTCTAGAAAGGCAAATAAGTTCATAGGTAAAATTTGTAGCTGTTTCAGTTCTTTACCATTCAGTTATTGGGCCAAGATTCATAATTTTCATCATGGACATAATGGGCAAATCGAGGTTTGGGATATAGGAGATATTCCAACACTTACGGTTGATAAATACAAGCAGAAAAGTTGGTTGGGTAAAGTAGCATACAGAATTTGGAGGATGCCAATCGTAACCTTTGTAATTGCGCCAATCTATTATTTTTCTATAGCAAATAGGATTCCAACCTATACTAAGAAGATGAAGAATGCCAAGAGATTGGTTACTTCACTCATAAAAGATAACCTACTGATAGTGATCGTATATGTTGCATTATCCTTTTTGTTCGGCTGGAAGTTTTTGTTTATACAGTTCTTTTTGATATTCACTTTTGGAATCATTGCATTTTGGTTCTTTTATGTGCAACACCAACATGAAAGATCTTACAAGCAATTGAGAGAGAATTGGGATTATTTGCTATCGGCAATAAAAGGAAGTAGTTACTATAAGTTACCAAGAGTTTTCCAATGGTTGACAGGAAATATAGGTATTCATCATATCCATCATTTGAATAGCCTTATTCCCAACTATAATTTGCCTAAAGCATTGAAAGATCACCCTATTTTAACTAAATATGCGACTACAATTTCTTTCCGAGAAAGCTTGAGTTTAATGAAGCACAAACTTTGGGATGAGGTAGATGAGCGAATGGTGAGTTTTAGAGAAGCTTCAAGGCTAATCAAACTAAGAGTTGATAATATGAATGTTGCGACCGCACATTAATTGAAGCTCATACTAAGCTAAAGGTTTATTCCTTGGCAAAAGAATGAAATAGGGCAGTGCATCAGTGTACTGCCCTATTTTTTTATGTTTTTTTCTTTTCTGAAATACGACAAGAGCATCCCTAGTAAGTGTTTAGTAGAAGAAGCTCTTTTTTTATTTTAAAGCATTGTAAATCAATTGTATAATGCTTTTTTGTTTCCTTAGCATAGGTCTTGTGCTTTTTCTCTTTACGATGCATTATAAGAACGGATACGGTAAGTAATAGTTGCTCTACATTTGTAGAAGTAATATTTTTGTTCTATGTTTGTAGAAACAAGATCAGAATATGAAGTTATCTAAATCCGAGGAAGAGTTGATGAATCATCTATGGAAGCTTAAGAAGGCTCTCATGAAAGATTTGATAAATGCTTATCAGGATCCAAAGCCAGCAGCAACGACTGTTGCCACTTTGCTGAAAAGGATGCAGGTAAAAGAATTTATTGACTACACGCAAATAGGAAGATCAAGGGAGTATTTTCCACTAATCGAAAAGAAAGATTATTTTTCTAATCATGTTAATGGCTTGATAAAGAGCTTTTTTAACGATAGTGCCTCGCAGTTTGCCTCTTTCTTTACTAAAGAAACCAACCTGTCTAAATCAGAATTAGAAGCACTGAAAGCTATAATAGAATCAGAAATTAAAAAGAAGTGATATGCCTATATACATTTTAAAATCTACAGCATGTTTAGCGTTGTTTTATATGTTTTATAAGCTGTTTCTAGAGCATGAAAACATGCATTTCTTTAAGCGGTTTTATTTGATAGGGATGCTATTTATGTCTTTTTTGATTCCCTTAATTACAATTACTACCTATGGGGATGTCTTGGAGAGTGCTCCTGTCGATTATGTTAGTAGTAAGGTAGAGTCAAGGAATGATTCTATGTTCTTAGATATACTGCCACAGGTATTGTTGTTCATCTATTTTGTAGGCTTTGTTTTATTTGCCAGCAGATTTATTAACAATTTAATTTCTTTAGTGTCAAGGATTAAGGGCAATGAACACTTTAGTAAGCAATTTTATGTGAATGTATTGCTTGAACAGCAAGTAAGCCCACACACTTTTTTCAAGTATATATTTTTAAACAAAGCTTCTTTTGAATCTAATACTATTCCCAGGGAGGTCTTGCTGCACGAGCAGAGTCATGCTGCTCAGCGACATAGTATCGATATTGTATTGATAGAAATCATTCAAATAATATTTTGGTTCAATCCACTGATCTATTTGGTGAAATCTAGTATCAAGTTGAATCACGAATTTTTGGCCGATCAGGCTGTTTTATCTAAAGGAATTCCTCTAAGTCACTACCAAAAAACATTGTTGTTGTTCTCAACAACAAAGGCAAGTCCAATTTTGGCAAATTCCATTAATTATTCACTCATTAAAAAACGATTTACAATTATGAAGACGAAGACATCAAAGAATAAAATATTATTTAGAAGCCTTTGGGTACTTCCCTTAGTAGCTATACTGGTTTTTAGCTTTAGTACCAAACAAGAAATTTCCGGTGATGAAACGAGTACATCCGTATTACTTGATAAGGATGGGGCAAGCAAAGCTGAGATCAAAGAATATAATAAACTTGCAAAGTTTTATAATGAAATGGATCCATCAAAGATGGTAATCAAACAGTCTGATGTAGAACGATTACACTACTTATATGATCTAATGACTTTAAGTCAGCGCAAAAAAGTAGAGCCTTTTCCATCTTTTCCGCCTGCACCGCCGGCACCTCCTGCACCACCAAAGCCAGTAAAAGTAGTCAAAGGTGTAAATGATAAGGCAGCTAATATTCCACCTGCTCCACCTGCTCCACCTGTTTCACCAAAGCCAGTAAAAGTGATCAAGGGTGTAAATGATAAGGCAGCTAATATCCCGCCACCACCACCAAAGTCAAAGAAAAATAAATTGTAGGAATTAATTTTTAACGCATATAAGGACCTAAGTCTATGCGGTGCTCACCCAGATATTTGCTATATCTTTCTTCAAAAACTGGCTCCACTTTGTGCTTTAGTTAGCTTTTGAAGCTGTAGTTGTATTCATCTGCCCATTGAATCAATGAATTAAATAATCTGGGTGAGTATATTTTGAGCTTATTGGGACAGATTTATTAGGAGTTACACATTTGTATAGGCATATTTGAGCTAACTTCTTACTGTCTACAAGTAGGAAAGGAAAGAACTTTAATCTATGCCTAAAGCGAATGTTTAAAACTGCTTTTTTAGAAATAAATAGTGGGCAAAACTGCCCATTCATTCAACAAGGTAGCCTCCAAAATTTCTAATACTAGTTTATCTTTTCAATTCCTTACTTAGTCTGTTGCTTAAGGAAGTCAGCGTCATAGGTTTCCATGACCAGCAGCAATAGATTATAGAATTGACCTTCCGTTCCGTCTATTGATCGTCTAATCCAAAATCCAGGGCAGGTAAAGCCTTCATATACATCATATCCACTTTCTTCTGCTGATTCTGCAAAGGCTCTAAAAGCTTCTTGTAGGAAAAAGCTCGGCCCTGAAAAGCTTCTATGTTCGCCTTCCGCAATAAGCCTCAAATAACCTTCCATAATATCGGTTCTATTGGCTGATATGTTGTAAGAAAGGAAGAAGGTCCTCAGGTACTGTTTTAGTTCTGCATCATAGAGTGTTTTTGTACTTTCAACAAAGAGCTTGTTTTGTATTGCTTCACGAAGAATAGGTTTCAATCTTTCAAGGAACTGGGGATTATAATGCCCAAACGATTCACTGTTGAAATCAATATCTTCTTGATGTGGCCCCTCCAAAAAAACAGGATGCCCTGTGACTTGCTCCATAAATTTTAGGCCAATATGTTTTCTGGCAATCTCGTATTTACCGCGAATACCGCTTTGGGGCAACCAACTGCTAATATTGTCTGGACTCAAATCTGTATTTGCTTTGATATTGTCCCAATTTGATGCAAGAGAAAGGATGCTTTCACCGAAAGATGCTGAAATGAGGCTATTTTTTAATGTTGAAAAAGAGGAAAAAAATGTAAAAATAAAAACTATTGCTATTCCTTTAAGTGGAGTCATTATTCTATGTTTTAAAAGGTGTGAAAGTAGAGCTTATTCTTTGCCAAATAAATTATTTATTATCTTTTAAATTAGTTTTTTTTGAATTTGGATTGATTTATTCAAATTCCTGCACCCATCTTTTTGCATACTTTCCAATGGCAAATTCACTCATGATAAGCTTGTTGAAATTCAATTCAATTGTTTTCAGTAATTGATTTGTTTTGTGGTCATAGACAGAGATCGTGTTTTCATTGAATTCTGTTCGTGTGGACTTGTCAGGAGAAAGGATGATGACAGCATCTGCATTGACTGGCTTTTGAACAGCAAAGGTCTCATACAATTTCAAATCTTCAAGCATTGGTCCATCTTGAAGAAAAGATCTTGAGGAATTGCCCTGAAGTTGGCTAAAGGGTATAATGCCAATGCCCTTATTCAGAAATTGAAAATCGAAAAATACATCCTGGAATTCGTCAACAGTGGTGGACCAAGGTAGCATCAGGTCCTTATCTGGAGATACATCATTAGGGATATATTCGCCCATTGATTTAGCAGCAGCGATAAGGATTTTGTTTTTCTCTGCATTAGACAAATGGTCTGTGATCCTGTTCGATAATGCTCCTTTTTTCCAATCTATTGGATAGATATTTAATTTTTGATCGGCATTGAACCAGCTTGCTCCCCCATGGACAAAAGATTCAAAGCCAGTTGTCGTATAGAATTTTGAATTTACAAAGGAGAATGTTTCAAAATCCACTTTTATAGCATCTTCTAAAATTGGGCTTAAGGACTTTATGAATTCGTCTATAGCTGATTTTGAATCAAAAAATATAGGCTTTGTATATGATTCCTCCAGTTTGTAAGTACCCTCTGGTATGTACATTTCACGTTCTGGGTCCTTGACGAAATCAGTTTCAATAACATCTAAGGTAGCATGTTTGAATCCTGAAATAGTTGGAATCAATAAATGATCTAAGGTGTAAACCTCAACCGTATTGCCATTTCGATATACGCCCAAGGTTTTGAGGGGTGTATATGGGGCAAAGGCCTCTGAATCTTCATTGGAAGACTGTGAAGAACTAGAATTATCAACATCTAATCCTATTAGTTGAATCAATTCTTGGGCAGATGTAAAATTGGCTATGCAGATAAAAAGTAGGACGATTATGTTTTTCATAAGGTATCATTTACAATGAAGATAGAATGTAATAAATATAGTTGCCCAACTATTTAGTATTAATATTGATTTGTCTCAAAAAGTATGTCCACTTGGTGGACCAAAAA
>JBELIG010000015.1:19295-21935 GCA_042091035.1 Sphingobacteriales bacterium
TGTTTAGACTATGAAGCTTGTTTTTGTGGATAACAAGATTAGTTTGGCAGAGTGACTTTTTTTGGGAAGTATTGTTTATAAAGTAATTGCAGGAATATTAAGATTTATGATTGGACCAGATAAGGATATTAAATTTCCACTTGAGCATTATGAGAGACTCTGTTTCTTGAAGAACGTAATCAAAAACCCTAATATCATTGTGGGTGATTATACCTATTATGATGATTTTGAAACAGTCGAAAATTTTGAAAAAAATGTGAAATATCATTTTGATTTTGTGGGTGACAAGCTGATCATTGGCAAGTTTTGTATGATTGCTTCCGATGTAAAATTTATAATGAATGGCGCTAATCATCTAACAAATGCATGGACTGCATATCCGTTCTCGATTTTTGGTAAAGGTTGGGAACATGCTATGGATGGAAAGAGCTACCCAGAAAAAGGAGATATCAATATCGGTAACGATGTTTGGATTGGCTATAATGCAACCATAATGGCAGGGGTGAGTATCGGAGATGGTTCTATTATTGCTGCAAATTCGACTGTTGTCAAAGATGTTGAACCCTATTCTATTGTTGGTGGGAATCCTGCAAAAGAAATAAGAAAGCGCTTTTCAAAGGATGATATTACAAAACTTCTAGCACTTAAGTGGTGGGATTGGGATATAGAAAAAATCACAGCAAATATTCAGCATTTGACGGGGAATAACTTGGAAGTGCTGCTTGAGTCGGACTTGTAGGGTCTGAAAAACCATAGCTTTTGTTAAGAATCAAGCAGAGACTATATACCAGTCTGTAAATGGATTTTTTTATATTGAATTACGGTTTAGTCTTTGACTAGGTGCATTATTTATTGGAATAAAATATTTAGTTCTTTGGAGCTTAAAGAAATAGAATCTGTATCGATGAAGTATTTAGGGTTAATTGCCTTGTTATTTGGAACATTTTATGCTGTGGCACAGTCACCAGTACATCCTGCTAATAATGAAGCATTTCTTCAGGATGAAGTTGCAGAGGTTTGGATCACTGTTGGTGAAAACGACTTGAACACTCTATTGGGTGATAGTTTATATACTGATCATCATTTTTCGGCAAGCTTTGAATACAAATCCTCTTCGTATTCTAAAGTAATTGATGATGTTGGCTTTCGGGTGCGGGGAAACACGTCGAGAAACGCAGATAAGAAAGCCTTCAAAGTATCCTTCAACGAATATACAAGTGGCCAAAAATTCAAGGGGATCGAAAAAATGAACCTGATCGGACAGCACAATGATCCTTCTTTATTGAGGTACTGGATGAGCCTGAAGGTTTTAAATGATAATGGTTTGGTCTGTTCCCGGAGGAGTTTTGTGCAACTCTATATCAATGGGCAATACAAAGGTCTCTACCTAAATGTAGAGCATATCGATGATGAGTTTCTTCAAAAACGATTCATAGACGATGATGAAGGCAATCTTTATAAATGTTATTGGGGTTCAGATATGACCTATTGGGGGTCTAATCCCACTAATTATTATGATACCTATGAGCTGAAAACGAATAAATCAGAAAAGGATTATTCGGGTTTGATTCAGTTTTTATCCGCTTTGAATTCGGTTAGTGATGCAGACTTTCCCTGCTTTATAGAAGAAAATTTTGAGGTAGACCTATATCTAAAAACATTGGCGGTGGAGATGATCATTGGCCATTGGGATGGCCATGCCTTCAATAAGAACAACTTTTACTTGTATCAGCAGCCATCGAATGGGAAGTTTATCTTTATCGAGTATGATATGGACAATACCTTCGGAATTGATTGGATAGGCATCGATTGGTCAACGCATAACTTGAACAATTGGCACAGTGGAGATAGACCACTTGTTGATCGCCTGTTGTCTCACCCATATTATAAGGATCAGTTCAATGTTTATTTGGAGGAAATACTAAATGATTTAGATAGCTCTAATTGGTATACTGTGCTAAATGAAAAACAAGCTGAGATAAGTGCTTCGGTGCAATCAGATAGCTATTACAACTTGGATTACGGCTTTGAGTTTTCAGACTTTTTGAATGCGCTTGATTCAGATTTTGGTGCACACGTCAAGGACGGAATCGCTGAATATCTGGATAGTCGGATCAGCAGCGGATTGAACCAAGTCGAACCCATTCAAAATCTGTCTGCACCTTGTACTGACTTAGAGGATGATGAGGATGAAGAAGAACAAGAGGAGGAAGAGGAAATTGCTAAGAAAGTAGTGCATATTTTTGATGTTCTTGGCCGTGAATCTACATTTAGACCCAATACACTGCTTGTGTATATCTATGATGATGGCACATCGGAACGTATTATTCAGTTGGAAGAGTAAGTGTTTTCGATGCTTTGACCACACAATCTACCCGTTATAGCGAAAATAAAAACACCCTAAATATCCAGCGCTTTGCAGCTCCGAATATTTAAGGTGTTTACTCTACCAAAAGGGTTATATTAATTGCTTCTGCCTGGTGTATATGGAGCACCAGCTTTTGAAAGCTTTTCTTCGTATGAACGTACTTTTTTGAAGAACTCGTCGGTCATGGTCTTGTACTGTGTTAGAGCAGTATTTGCCAATTCAAAGCTCTTTTTATTGGTTGCTGTAGGTGCTTGGGTCGTCCCATTGTTCTG
>JBELIG010000015.1:22035-25220 GCA_042091035.1 Sphingobacteriales bacterium
CCTTTTGGTGCTCCTGCCCATGGTGGTTGGAATGCAGGTTTGCTCAGGGAAATTGCATTTGGAGCGGGGAGCCTAAGGTCCCAGGTTACTCTATGCAATCCTTTTTTTGTTTTTCCCTGCAACCAACGGACTGCTTGTCCGATCTCATCCCGAATAAGGAACTTCACTTCTGAGCTGCTTTCTCTTGCCTCTTCGGATAGAGCTTCCCAACTTGGAAAAGTTACGTCCAAGCCTTTTTTTGCAGCCTCCAGTTCAGCGGTTTTTCGTTGCTCCCGAGCGGTCTTTGGTGTTTCATGCACGTAGTAGGTAATCATAGCACCAAAATCAGGATTCGGTGTTCTGAATGTTGAGGACCCTTGAGAAGGCATCCCACCAGCCTGATATGGATTGGAAGGTATATACCACCAGGTATCTCGAACTGGGAAAATAGTATTGGCATTTAGCTTTTCTCCTAAGCCTCTCAAGGCTGAGTAGTCATCCAAAACAAAAACTCCCCGACCAAAAGAACCTCCTACTAGGTCATTATCCCTTTCATGGAGCTCAATATCTCTGAATGCGATAGTAGGTGCACCGGAAAGTTTGATCCAGTTTTGTCCCATATTTGGAGAGAAATATATGCCGTATTCAGTACCTATGAAAAGAAGGTTCTTGTCAATGGCATCTTGTTTGATGGACCAAACAATGGTTTCACTAGGAAGGTCTCCAACAATAGAGGTCCAGGATTTACCTTTGTTTGAACTCATAAACAGGTATGGTTTGTAATCTCCAAACTTGTGCGCATCTACAGAGGCAAATACTATGTTTGCATCGTGGTTGGATGCTTCTACATCGTTGATGAATGAGCGCTGGGGTACTCCAGGAATTGCTCCTGAAGGTTTCCAATTTGCACCGCCATCAGTTGTACTATAAATCAAGCCATCATCAGAACCTGTGTATATTAATCCTTCTTGAATGCTAGATTCGGAGAGGTTTGTTAAGGTTGCGTACTTGGACATCGCGCCGTTGTCATAGAGATCATCTACACTAGGCACATTATCGATCATCTTTAAGGTGTATCGGTTTGTGTTGGTCGTTAGATCAGTACTGATTGGCGTCCATGAATCTCCTCGGTCTGTACTCTTCCAAACTCGTTGAGATCCAAAATATAGTGTTTTACTATTGTGTGGACTTATTATAATCGGGCTGTCCCAATTCCATCGTTCTGGTGGATCATTGGGTGCCGGTCTAGGTTTGATATTAACGACCTCCTCAGTTCTTCTGTCAAGGCGGCGAATTTCTCCACCCTGGATCTCCATATACACTATGTTTGGGTCCTCCGGGTCAAAGGCTGCATCGTAGCCATCTGCTCCAAGCGGAATATACCAGTGGTGGTTTTCTATACCTTCTGTGGTCGTAGTTCTTGAAGGTCCTAGTAAGGTGCCTAAATCCTGCGCACCTGCTACTACATTATAGAATGGCTCGGCATTGTCAATGGCGATCTTGTAAAACTGCGAAATAGGAAGCGTGGAAAAATGCCTCCATTTTGCCCCATGGTCGTAACTCTCATATAGTCCTCCATCACAGCCAGCTATCAGGTGGTTTCCATTGTCTGGATCAATCCAAAGGGCGTGATTATCACTGTGTTTTTCTTTTCCGGTGGTCAAATAGTCAATGTTTGCTCCACCATCTCTTGTGACATGGAGGAATACGTCCATTTGATAGACAAGGTCTGGATTGGTCGGCGAGGCCTCGATTTCTTGATAGTAATGCGGTCCGGTGCCGCCAGAGATATAGCTGTTCTTTTTTGTCCAACTTTCGCCTTTATCGGATGACTTATAAAAGCCCTTTCCCGATCCACTTGCTTCAATAGTGGCATATACTATATCTGGATTGGCTGCTGTTACTGCCAAGCCAATTTTCCCTATTTCCCCAGCTGGTAAGCCTGAACTTACTTTTCTCCATGTATCTCCATTGTCGGTAGATTTATAGATGCCTGAGTTTTTACCTCCAGCCAAGAGTGACCAGGTTTTTCTTCTTCTTTCGTAGGCTGCTGCATAGAGTACATCGGGATTTGATGGGTCAAACTCTATGTCTGTGACGCCTGTATTTTCATCGATATATAAAGGTTGGCTCCAGTTTTTGCCACCATCGGTAGATTTGTATAAGCCTCTTTTTCCTCCGGAGGACCAGAGTGGACCTTCGGCTGCTACAAAAATAACATCTGAATTTCTTGGGTCGATAAGTACTTTGCCTATGTGGTCAGAGCCTTTTAGACCCATGTTTTGCCAGGATTTTCCACTGTCCATACTCTTGTAAACACCGTCTCCCCATCCGACATGTCGCCCGCTCACATTTTCTCCTGTTCCCACCCAGACTACATTTGTGTTGTTTGGGTCGATGCTTACTGTTCCGATGGAGTAGGAGGGCTGATCATCAAATATCGGTTCCCAGGTGATTCCGGCATTGACCGTTTTCCATACGCCTCCTGAACCAACAGCGATATACCATTCACTTTTATTCTGAGGGTTGACTGCAATATCTGCAATTCGCCCACCCATACTGGCAGGGCCGATCTCACGGAGTTGTAGTCCTTGGGATGCCTGTTTGATGGCTTCTATATTTGACTGTCCCTCAAGTTGTATGGATAGCGTTAAAAGCACGAAGGGTATTAACTTGAAAATACGCATAGATATAATTTTGGATGTGATTCTAATTTAGTGAAATGAGGGGACATTTTTGAGGATGATTCAAAAATAAGTGTTTGGGAATGTGGACTTAAGTCTTGTTTGGATAGGGGAGGTTTCAATAGTTTTTTAGGGGATTACTATAAACAAGGCAGTTTTTATTCTGCTTGAAGCATATTTTAAAAAGTATTTTCCCTTTTTTGAATTGGTATATAAGGGTATGCTAAGAATTCAATTTTGATGAATTTCAAAGTGGGATTAAACCAAACATAAGAACTTCAGTCTACTAAAATAAAAACGAATACGATGAAAGAATTTGTTATAGCATTAGTAGGCTCTATGTTGTTGTTTGCTTCCTGTAGTCAGGATGATGGTATGGTTATTGATGATCCTATAGTGGATGATCCGCAGGGATATAATATGCTACTTATAGGAAATAGTTTTTTTAAGCCCTATGCTGAAAACTTGGATAGTCTAGCTATCAATGCTGGCTTTGTAGATCATACGAGTACAAGGATTACA
>JBELIG010000015.1:25320-30388 GCA_042091035.1 Sphingobacteriales bacterium
CACGATTCTATGGTTGATCAATTGCGTATTGAATTTCCCAACACCAATATTTTTACGATTCCTACAGGCTGGTCCAGTAAAAATATTGCGCAGATGAAATTGGACGGACAATTGTTAGATGATATCGATTACTTTGGCCCAATAGAAACATCTCTTTTCACGGATGACAAAGGTCATCAGGGACAAATCATAAGAGAGACTGGAAGTTTGCTGTGGTTGAGTAGTATTTATGGAGTTGATTTGAGTACCCATGAGTATGATACCGGATTTAATACGGATCTGCATGCTGTTGCGAAGGAGATTGTGGATAATCATGATCTTGAGTATCGCAAATAACTTATAAGTCAGTATTGTTTAATTTGTGTTTTGAGTTAATATATGACCTGTTGATATAATCAGCAGGTCATATTTTTTTGCTTCTATGAATCAATGATTGCCAATATTTTACTAGAAATGAGTGGGCTTTTATCAATGAATTTTTTTCTAAATAGAAAAAGAATCAATAACTTCAATGGCATACCTAAATATTTGAAAAATGAAGTCACCAATATATCTATTCCTAGCCCTAATCTTCCTAATGAGCTGCTCATCTAAGGAGCAAGTAAATGATCCTGCAACGCCTTCCGATGCTGTGCTTGGGAAGTTGGAGCATGGCTTTGATCTTAATCCTGCGGTACAGGAAAAGTTTGATGAAGGTTTACTGCTTTTACACAACTTTGAATACGACGATGCCCTTACTGCTTTTGAAGCAGCTACAGCATTGGATAGTACGGAAGTACTGACCCTTTGGGGAGAAGCTATGTGTCATTATAAGGCCTTATGGAAATTGCAGAATACCGATAATGGAAAGGCGGTGCTTGCCCGCTTAGGAGAGACTCGTGAAGTTCGTTTGAATAGCGTAGAAGATCCATTGAAAAAAGGCTTGTGGGAGGTAGTAGAGATCATGTATGGAAGTGGTGATTTTGAGACTAGAAATATGCTGATTAAAACACATCTGGCATCCTTACATAAGGAATATCCAAGTCATCAGGAGATAGCGGCATTTTATGCGCTCTCATTGATTTGGGCAACCGAGAATTACGGAGATGGAAGCGATGATCTTCGCTTGGCTGCATCCATTTCTGATCAAATAATAGCGGTGAATCCCTTACATCCAGGTGCTTTGCATTATAAGATTCATGCCTTGGATGGTCCGGTATCTGCTGCAGATGCTGCGGAAGCTGCTGATGCTTATGCCAAAGTAGCTGCGGATGCATCTCATGCCTTGCACATGCCATCACATATCTATTTGGCACTCGGCCAATGGGATGGAGTGGTGGATTCTAATGAAAGATCATATGAGGCAAGTGTAAAGCGCATGGAGGACTTAGAATTATCAGATGGTGCGAGAGGGTATCATTCTTTGGCTTGGTGGCATTATGGATTGCTGCAGCAAGGAAGATTTACAGATGCAGCTGTCTTGTTGAATGAGATGTTGACGCACGTTCCCAAGGATCCTACTAAAGGGGCTAGGACGTATTTACTCGGTATGCAAAGTTGCCAGTTGGCAGAAAGCGGCACCTTGGATGAGCAAACACCTGTAGATGTGAATGTTGATACCAAAGATTTGAGTATTATTTCAAAGTCAGCCCTTAGTTTTTTGAGGGCTCAGATGGCTTTTCAGAAGGCTGATGCTACTGCAATTGCTGAAGAGATAGATTGGCTTTCTTCAAAAATATATATGGACTCTTTGAATGTTCAAGATTCCGGTCTTGCAATGTGTGCTGCTGGGAATAGTAGATATGCTCCAACTGATAACGCTATTAAGATTGCTCAGGTAGTCATGAGTCAAATGGAAGGTTTTGAAGCACTTTTGGATAACAAGTCAGACTTGTTTGAGGCAAAAATGCAGAAAGCTGTTGACTTAGAAGACAATACTGATTTTCCGACAGGACCTCCTAGCATTACAAAGCCTTCCTTCGAACAATATGGTGAATGGCTGCTAGGAGAAGAGCGGTATGAAGAGGCGCTGGTGCAGTTTGAAAAAGCTTTAGCGCGTATGCCTAGGAGAGCTAAATCATTAGAAGGGAAGTATGAGGCTCTTCAGGGACTTGATCAATCGGAGGAAGCCTCTGAGATTCAAGATGAGCTAAAGCTTGTTTATGGAAAAGCTGATGCAGGTGTTAGTAGCTTCTCAGGGAAGTGATTTTATGGGAAAGATCTCTAAGGTCAACATATGGAATTTGAGGTTTCTTTAGGATGCTTATTGATTTTTGCTTGAGGGATTAATAGACCAATTTGAATTCTTTCTTAACTATTTAAATACTAATATAAGATAGCGATGAGTAATTCAATTTTTAGAAAAGATGGGACAGCACAGGGAGTAGCTAAACAGCGTTTGATTGAAACACTTGCTACTCCTGATAAACGTGTTGTAAATGACCCCTATGCTGAAAAATTCGTACTTGGAGCAAGCATTGCTAAATTGATGGGGCATAAGTTGAATGTTTGGGCCAGTCAAAAAATGGCTCCTGGCTTTCATGAACATTTAATCGCTCGAACACGCTTTATTGATGATCTTATAGAAAAAAGTGCTTCCGAGGGCGTGGAGCAATATGTGATATTAGGTGCCGGCTATGATTTGCGAGCGCATCGGCTAAAACTTCCATCGACACTAAAAATCTTTGAGGTGGATCAGCTAGAAGTTCAAGCTAGAAAACGTTCGAGGTTGCCTGAAGATCTGCCTAATACAGAAAATGTGACCTATGTAGATATAGATTTTAATCATCAGACGATAAAGGATCAACTAATAGCTGCGGGATTTGATCCAAACAAATCTACGGTCTATACCCTCGAGGGGGTTTCTCAATACATCACAAAAGACGCTGTTCGTTCAACACTGGGTGATCTAGCGGAGCTCAGTAAAAATGCTAGTGCTACCTTTTTTATGTCTTATGTGGATAACTTGCTCAATGAAAGTCCGGAGGCCTGTTTTGGAAAGGGATATCCAAATCCTAAAAAGAAGGCGGACCGCATTCAGAACTTATCTGCTAAGTTTGGTGGAGAACCATGGATCTCTTTTTACTCGGCGGATGAAATACAAGACTTACTGGCCAAGAATGGCTTTTCATTAACTGAAAATAAAACATTGGAGGACCTTAATGAAGTCTACTTCGCTCCTGTAGGTCGAATGCTTCGTGAGGATCAGATTTTCAAACTTGAACACTTTGTTGTAGCAAAAAAAGGATAGAACAAATCAGGATATTCTGCTAAGGTGTTTTACTAATCTTAAGCCATTCCTTGTAGCCTTATTGCTTGATTAGATGTAATGTTATGGTACATCTGCTAAAGCTATATAGCATTTTTTATTTTTCACATCTACTATTTGTAAAGTGCTCTCGAATTTATTTAAGCTAGCTAGGGATTTGTTTGAAATATAAAAGTTGCGAAATGTATACAAGAAGCTGCGAAATATGTACTTAGGCAAAATTGAACCTTGTTATATTTGATTATTATAGATTAAATAAAAAAACATATTATGGTCAAGTGGGCATCTTTTGAAGGTAAAACGGTATTAGTTACGGGAGCAAGTAGTGGAATAGGTCTTTCTATGGTGCATGAATTTGCACAGCGGAAAGCTAATGTAGTTTTGGTAGCTCGATCTAAAGATATTTTGGAAGAAGTCGCAATATCTGTTCGTAAAAAGGGAGTTCAAGCTACTGTTATTCCTATGGATCTTGGAGCGTCTACCGCTGCTAAAGAACTATATGATATAGTTATAAGCAAGGGATTAGAAATTGATCTATTAGTAAACAATGCCGGTTATGGAAGATGGGGTAAGTTTACAGATTTTGATCGTTCTGACTACAACAGTATGATTCAGCTTAACATTAATACTCTAACCGAATTGTGTCATTTGTTTATTACGGACATGATAAAAAGAAAGAGTGGAGGTATTGTCAATGTAGCCTCTACGGCAGCCTTTGGACCTGTGCCATATGCAAATGTTTATTCGGCAACCAAGGCATTTGTATTATCGTTTTCTGAAGCATTGAATTTTGAATATAGAGATCAAGGTATCCATGTTATGGCATTATGTCCTGGAGCTACTGAAAGTAAGTTTTTGCAAAAAGCTACTGAAAAATCAGCTGCTATTGCGAGTAATGCTTCAGAACGATCTAGCTCAATGCGATATATGACAAGTGAAGCTGTTGCAAAGAAATGTTTGGATGCATTTTTGAAAGGTAAAATTTATCGGATAACAGGTTCGGACAACCGCATTATGTATGCAATCTCAAAACACCTATCTCGAAAAACAATGTTAAACGTAGTTGGAAAAATGTTCGGTGGTCTTGTGAATCAAAATAATTAGCAATCAACCTGCAGAAAGCTCACTTTTACTGTTATAAGCACAGCTATGTTAGCTTTCTAACTAGATCGATGGATAGCTGTAACCTCAATACACTCAAATAGGATAAACCCCCTGATTTAGGGGCTTAGCTAATTTATCTTTAGTCGCATCTATCTTTGCCTAGCAGATGTGATAACTAAGGTGTTAAAAACATAAGGAATTAAAGATTAAAACATTAGTTTTGGCAAAAAAAGAGATGAGATATATTCTGCTACTAGGTGTTTTATTGGGTTCGATTCAAACTGGACTTGCACAAAATACTGTCTCTATTGATTCCAATTCAGAAAAGGGAAGCTTGTATTTCTATTGGGGTTGGAATAGAGGTTGGTACAGTAATTCTGATATCAGTTTCAGCGGCTCCAATTATGATTTTGAGTTGACAGATGTTGTAGCAAAAGATCGTCCCTCTGAATTTGCCTTCGATCCATACTTTCATCCGGGCCGATTCACAATCCCCCAAACTAATTTCAGATTGGGCTATTTCTTAACGCCAAATTGGGATATTTCTTTTGGTGTAGATCATATGAAATATGTAGTTCAAACGAATCAGTCGGTTGGTATTTCTGGGTTCATCGAAAATTCAAATACCAATTATGATGGAATTTATTCAGATGATCAAATTTTGATTAAAGATGATTTTTTGAAGTTTGAGCACACCGATGGTTTGAATTATATTAA
>JBELIG010000016.1:0-30246 GCA_042091035.1 Sphingobacteriales bacterium
ATTTTAATTTAGGGCACTTTTTGATTACTCAAATTACACTATAAAATGGAGATCCGCATTTTTTTAATCATTAGCTATATTCTATTTAGCATAAGTATGTATATGCTATTCCCTAAAGCAGAAAAAGAAGCTTGGAAAGGACTTGTTCCTGTACTAAACTTCATGACACTTCAGGAAATCGCGGGCAGAAAAACATGGAAAATCATTTACCTGTTCATACCTATTGTAAATATCTTCTACATTACCTCGCTCAATGTTGAAGTAGTGCGTTCCTTCAAACAATATGAACTTAAAGACACCCTCTGGGCTGTATTCTTTGCTCCAGTAATATTTTTTAGAATAGCGAAAGATGCACAGGTAGGCTATAAAGGGCCTAATGAAATAGAGGAAGAAGCA
The DNA here is from genome assembly GCA_042091035.1 of Sphingobacteriales bacterium. GTDB lineage: Bacteria > Bacteroidota > Bacteroidia > Chitinophagales > Saprospiraceae > AM-2324. Next base: position 397 of record JBELIG010000016.1, read on the forward strand.
TATAAAAAAGAAATCACAAGACTTCAGCTTGCAGGTAAAAAGATTGAAGCTAACAGGCTAATCGGAAAATCTCCATACAAAAAAGGGCAATTCAGAGAATGGGTAGAGGCAGTAGGGTTTGCTGTATTTGCGGCAGCCTTTATTCGTATGTTCCTTATTGAAGCGTATACAATACCAACCTCCTCTATGGAAGGTTCGCTCAATGTAGGCGATTATCTTTTTGTCTCTAAGGCTCACTATGGGATTAGAACACCAAAGACCGTCTTGATGATACCTTTACTTCACAATAGGATTCCTGGCTTGAATGTAGAATCTTATATTGAAAAACCAAATATTGAAGATACTAGACTACCTGCAATATCACCTGTAAAGCGATATGATCCTGTAGTTTTTAACTATCCAGAAGGAGACAGTGTTTACGTCAATCCGAGAAGAACATTTAGCATACATGATGTTAGAAGGTCTCCTAATAATGCCTTTATAAAGGAAACTATTGCAGGAAAAAAGCTGGTAACAAGACCAATAGACAAGCGTGATCATTATATCAAACGCTGTATAGGCATGCCTGGCGATTCATTGAAAATTATCGATAGGCAGGTTTATATCGATAATGAGAAAGCAGAGAATCCTGAAAACATACAATTCAGATACTTTATTCCAAATATCAATGAGTTCCAAGGTATACTTGGAATACGCGAAAAACTTCGAGATGAAGGAGTTTCTCTTGAAGATATGATGTACCTAAACAATGGAATTGTAGTACTTAATGCCAAGCAAAAAACTTATCTAGAACGTGCTTTTCCTGGTATACAGGTTGATCACTTTACAAAGGATATCCAAGAGTCAATCAATTGGCCAGGGCAAGAAACGTATCCACATGATGGTAAATTATCCAAGCAATGGGACAATGATAATTTTGGGCCTATTTATATTCCTCAAAAAGGGGCTACTATAAAACTAACCAAGGAAAACTGGGCCTTCTTCGAGCGAGTTATAGGCGTTTATGAAGAAAATGAAGTAGTTAAGGAGAAGGATGGTACTTTCCGTATCAATGGAGAAATTGCTGATTCGTACACCTTCAAAATGAACTATTACTTTATGATGGGAGACAATAGACACAATTCTGAAGATTCAAGAATTTGGGGTTTTGTCCCAGAGGATCATATTGTAGGAAAGCCTTTATTTATTTTCTTCTCAACCAAAGAAGGATCTCTATTTGGTAATGGCATAAACTTCGATAGAATATTCAAATCTGCTTCGGAGATGTAGAATAGCACCATATTGGATTAAATTATATAAATTAGATGTCGTAGCTTGATGCTACGGCATCTTTTTTATTTCAAGCGACCAAAGAAAATTGAATGATGAGCAATAAAAGCGATAGAGCAGTTAAGAAAAATTCAGGCCTCCTTCGGACTACAATACTAGGTAGTCTGATCCTCTTGGTCACCGGAATATTTCTGTGGCTTATGTTTGAAACGAGGTGCTTGTTAAGTAATACCAAAGAAAATATTGACCTTTTTGCAGAACTTGCTATCGAGAACTCAGAGAATGAAAATCAGGCGGCCATTGAATTACTCATGGATCATCCCTTTGTAGTATCAAACTCTGTTCGGTATTTACCCAAAGAAGAGGCCATAAAGGAGTTTGAAGAAGAACTCGGAGAGGATTTTGTAAAACTTGGTATAGATAATCCATTACCCAATGTTGTAGTATTCAATCTCAAGTCTGAATATCTTTCCGTAGATAGTATCAACATATTCAAAGACGGCCTTTTGAACGACTCTAAAATCGAAGCCGTACTTTTCCAGGAAAACATGTGGGTTAACCTAGGTGCAAACTTTCGCTCTCTAAATCTCATAGCCCTAGGCTTTTGCATCTTATTTCTTGCCGTTGCCTTTTTCACAATTGGCAATACCACTCGAATTATGATGTATAATGATCGATTCCTGATTAGAAATATGGAACTGGTTGGAGCAAAGCGGAATTTCATTCAAAAACCCTATCTAATCAGAGCTTTCATATCTGGTCTTATAAGCAGTGGAATAGCAATACTTGGAATATTGGCAGTTCAAGGTATTATTTCCAATCAACTGGATCAGGCTCAATTTTGCAGCAACAATAATTTATTATTGCTTATTGTGTTTTTTGTAGGTCCGTTTATTAGCTTTGTATCTAGCTATTCTGCAGTTCAAAAGTATCTGAACGCTGAAGTAGATGAGCTTTATAAAAATTAAACAATTCATGAGTAAGAAGAAAATTGTAAAGAAAAAGGTCGACTCCAAAAAAGCAGCAGCTTCTAAGGAAATGCTTTTTAACAAAAAGAACTATACGCTGATGGCGGCAGGCGCTATTTTAGTGCTTCTAGGGATTCTTTTGATGTCAGGAGGAGCACAAGAAGCAACTGAATGGAATGCAGACGAAATATATTCTACTAGAAGAACCGTATTAGCTCCTATCGTTATACTTGCTGGGCTTGGTTTAGAAATATTTGCCATTTTCAAAAAATAAGCACTAAACTATGTCTGCTTTTCTTGAAGCAATAATCCTTGGTATCATTCAAGGACTTACCGAATTTCTACCCGTTAGTAGTAGTGGCCATCTAGAACTTGCAAATGCAATTTTGGGCAAACAACAAGTTGGCGGAGAAAATATGCAAATGACTGTGGTGCTTCACTTCGCTACTGCTCTTAGCACTATTGTTATCTTTCGTAAAGATATTTTGGATATCATCAAGGGTCTTTTCAATAATAAGGATCGATCCCACCAATATTTTTCACTTAAGATCATCCTTTCAATGATTCCTGCAGCAACCGTAGGATTACTATTTGAAGATCAACTGGAACAATTATTTACGGGAAACACACTTTTCGTTGGCATGATGCTCATCCTAACAGGAGCACTGCTATACCTGGCGGATAAAGCAAAATCTACAGGTAAAGAGGTGGGTTGGAAAGATGCTGTGCTTATAGGTCTCGCCCAAGCAATCGCCATACTTCCTGGAATCTCTAGATCCGGTGCTACCATTTCTACCTCAGTATTACTAAAAATTGATCGAACAAAAGCTGCACGTTTTTCATTTCTAATGGTAGTACCATTGATTTTCGGAAAGATGGCTAAAGATTTGATGGACCCTACTTTCTTTGAACAAGGACAATCATTAACTTATTTAGGCACTGGTTTTATTGCCTCTTTTCTTACCGGTTTATTGGCATGCAGTTGGATGATTAAACTTGTCAAACAAAGCAAATTGATTTATTTTGCAATTTATTGCATGCTCATAGGAGCACTTGCAATAGCGATTAATATTTTATAATTTACTGAAATAAAATCATTTATATTAACATATTACCTAATGAATACCGACGATCCTCTGCCTTCCTTGTCAGAAAAAAAATTCAACTTCCTTGAAGGGGAAGTCCTTCTAATAGACAAGCCATTCGATTGGACCTCATTCGATGTTGTCAATAAAATTCGCTCTAGATTAAAAAGAGCACTTGGCATAAAAAAAATAAAAGTAGGACATGCTGGCACACTAGATCCCATGGCCACTGGACTTTTAATCATATGTACAGGTCGAGCAACTAAGACTATTGAATCCTATCAGGCTCAGAAAAAAACCTATACAGGCTCTATCTGTTTTGGAGGAACGACAGCTTCTTACGATAAAGAGACAGAAGTAGATCAAACTTATCCCTTCGAACATATCAATGAAGCACATATAAGCAAGGTAATCGAGGAAAAGTATATGGGTAAAATACAACAGATTCCGCCCATGTTTTCTGCAATAAAAGTTGATGGGCAACCCTTATATAAGAAAGCCCGAAAAGGCGAAGTTGTTGAGATAAAACCAAGAACTGTAGAAATCTTTAAATTTGAGAATACGGGACTAGAACTTCCTGAGATGAAGTTTGAGATAAGCTGTAGCAAAGGAACCTATATCCGCTCAATTGCTAATGATATTGGCAAAGACCTAAACTCTGGGGGACACTTAACAGCCTTGAGGAGAACTATGATTGGTGATTACCATGTCGATAATGCTTATGGTGTAAATGAGTTTTGCGACTGGCTAGAAAACAATTTTACTCCGGAGCCGTAACTAGGCTATCAGAATGTATTATAAACAAATCGTCAAGGCCTTCTTTCTCATCTGAGCTTACAGGAAAATCCGTCCTGTCATATATGAGAGAGAAGGCTTTTTCATTGCCTATACTCAATAGGTCAAACAACCTCCAATATAGGTTGTAATCCAACTCATCCATTCGCCCTACCTCAAGCGCTCTATTTGTAGTATAATTGCGCAGATCTGAATCAAAGGCATTGTCCAAAGCATAACAGACATTGTGATGGGCATCATAATAGCGTGAATAAAGTGCCTGAGAGTAATTAATGATCAATGCTTTATCCATCTTCTCTGAGGCTTCCTTGAATACCTTTCTAGAAAATTCATTACCAACGACTCGATCATTATTTTCTTCAACAATCAATAGTTTAATAGATGGATCAATAGCTTCGTAAGAGTCAAGTCTTCCACCCTGTAAAGCAGATGTCCCAGGAGCACATAACATAGCAATACTTGGCTTAGGTACATCATATTCTGTATATCGAACAAGCAACTCACTAATTATTGTACCACCGTAAGAATGGCCAACATATTTAGCAGACTCTGGAACTTGATATTCAAAATTAGTTTTCAAGTATTCCAAAGCATCTTGAATCCCTTGAGACGCTTTTGCTGCGAATTTATTAGCTTTTGGAAATATTATATTCCTCTGATAACGCGGGTATATCACAATATTTCCCTGACGGGCAATATGTCTAATCCAAGCGCCATAAATAAATGGATTATATCCTCCATATCCATGCATAAAAATGACTAGCGGCGCATCTTTTAGGTCTGCATCTATATTATAATATATCCAATAACCTGTTGCTAGTGCAGCTTGATTTACCTCTATAATTTCAGCAGAATAAGGATAGCTTATATCTGATAATTCATTAACTGCGATAAAAGGGTATTCAGGCTTTTGCCCCTCAGAAGTATAAAAAACAAAACACAACATGCAAACAATTAAGGAAGCTCGAACTAATTGAATCATTTTATTATTTTGCACTTATTAAAAACTTAATTTAAAGTAGTTTACTTTATATTATAGATTTAATCAAGTTATTAGGAGACATAACTTAACTCTCCTAACGGCTTTAAATAAAAATAATTTCATTTTGCAAAAAATAGGTGTACTCGGATCAGGTAGTTTTGGAACTGCAGTTGCTTCTTTGGCAGCACATAATTCTAATGTATTGCTTTTAAGCAGAAATTCAGAAACAATAGCCGCCATAAACGATCATCATAGACATTTGGGGTATGACCTGGCAGAGAATATTACTGCTATTTCATCAATGAAAGAACTGGCAGAAGCATGCAAATTAATTTTTCTTGCAGTGCCCTCTTCGCAGTTTAGACAAATGATGAAAGACTTTTCTCCTTATCTAACACCAGAACACTTTTTAATTCACTGCACAAAAGGATTTGACACCAACTTCGACCTTTCGAAGGGGGATGAATTAAAAATCGTAAAGGAGGATTTTCATGTTATGAGTGAGGTCATCCGACAAGAAAGTGTAGTCATTCGAATTGGGGTGCTTTCTGGCCCTAATCTAGCAAAGGAAATCATGGATGGCAAACCTACCGCATCCGTAGTTTTTTCTGATTTTGATGAAGTTATAGCTGCCGGAATTAAAGCCTTATCCTCCGATTATTTTTCAATCTTTGGATCCTACGAACTACTCGGTGCAGAGATAGCAGGAGCACTAAAGAATGTAATAGCAATTGGAGCAGGAATCCTAAAGGGAAAAGACTTGGGTAAAAATATTCAAGCTGTTCTTATCAATAGGGGGATGGTGGATATGATCGCTTTGGGTCAAGCCTTAGGATGTTCCCCCAAAGCATTTCTTGGCACTGCGGGCATGGGAGATCTCATATGCACAGCAACCTCCAAAAATAGCCGAAATTTTAAATTTGGCTATGAGCTAGGGAGTGGTAAATCTATTGAAGATGCAAAGAAGAGTAGTCCTGAGCTTGCAGAAGGCTACAGAACAGCCTGGATAGTGGAAGGTCTTGCAAAATCTCTTGGAATCAGTCTTCCAATCTTCAGTACCATATACAAAGTACTTTACAACGGATACGAGATTGAATCAGCTTTAAAATTCTTGATGAAATTCCCTAACTATACAGATGTTGACTTCATCTAATAGCTTGGTTTTCCTATCCTAGATACTTTGAAAACAACTGCTCTCCATATGATAAAAATATGGGCAAACAATGTATTTAGTAAGCCAAAGTGATGGCGCAATACTTTGAATCTGCTCCCCATGGATTGCTTAAATTGCTGTTTAGATAAACCACCTTGCAAATAAGAAGCTAATATAGAATCTAAATACTTGACTGATTGCGCTGACTTCAGACATTCAATTACCCAATCAATATCTGCGGTCAGTCCAAAATCAGATTTATACTTTGGAGCTATCGATTTGTTTACAACAAAGCCTTGATGACAAACAACCATTCCAAAACGCATTGATCTCCAACTGAGCTTTTTCGGAAGTTGCTGCGTAGTAAGTTCCGATCGAATACCCATTTCAAGCCTATCCTCATTTACAAGCATCACTTCTCCGTACACGACATCGGTATCACTATCTATTGAATCAACTAACTTGTTTAGCGTATCTTCCCCATAAATATGATCTCCTGCATTTACAAACCATATCATTTGTCCATTTGCAAAATCAATAGCCTTATTCATTGCATCATATAAACCTTTATCAGGCTCAGAAATGTATCTGTCTACAGTATTAGAGCCTTCTAAGAACTCCTTAGTTCCATCGGAAGAGTTACCATCAATAACCAGATACTCTACACCTGCACATTTTTGCCTTTCAACAGATGAAGCTGTTCCCTTAAGCAAAGGCAGTGCATTGTAAGTAACTGTGATTATGCTGAGTTTTATTGAATTCGATTGCATAGCCACTAAACTAAAGTAATTTTTTTAAAAATATATAGCTGATTTTGTGCTTTGTCATTCGTGTATTAAGTATATTTTGCTCCTAATTTAAGAGATTCAAGCGCAAAGAACTTATGAATACCATAATTAAGAAAGTCATTCCACATGCAGTTGCAATAGGAATATTCGCCATAATAGCAATTCTTACATTCAAGCCTACACTTGAAAGTCCTCCCAAAGAATTGTTTCAATCAGATAATATCCAAGCTGAAGGAAATTCAGCAGAGATCAAAAAATACGATAAAGAAACTGGAGATTGGCCTTTATGGACCAATGGTGTCTTTGGAGGAATGCCGAGTTACCAAATTAATTACAAGGCAAAAAACCTTTTAAGCACAGTATACAAAGCATTCCTATTTGGGAATGGTGCAAGGCCACCTGTCACTTCCTTGTTATTGCTCATGTCTGGAATGTATCTCTTGCTTATACTAATTGGTCTGGATTGGAGGTTAAGCATTTGTTTGGCGGCAGGATTTGGATTTACGTCGAACTACATGGACCTATATCAAGCCGGCCACTCTACCAAATTGATAGCTATTGCATATATGGCTCCAGCACTTGCCGGAATACTGCTAACCTACAGAGGAAAAATACTACTTGGGGGGAGTATGACAGCACTTTTCATGGGACTTCAGCTTTTCGCCAATCACTTTCAAATAAGTTTTTACTTCTTTATCGTTTGCTTATTCATTGGAATAGTATACTTCATAGATGCTCTAAAAAACAAAGAGCTTCCTTCTTTTGGAAAACAAACGGGGGTATTGATACTTGCTGGGGTTATGGCCCTTGGAGCAAACCTTGGAAAGATCTGGACTACTCAGGAATATGCCGAAGAAAGTATAAGAGGTAAATCAGAGCTTACCAGCGCTAGTAAAGATAGTGGTTCTTCCTCTTCCACAGATGGACTTTCAAAAAGCTATGCCTTTGATTTCAGTATGGGAATCAATGAGTCAATGACCTTTTTGATCCCAGACTATATCGGTAGTAGTTCAGGAGCCTTGTTTTACAACGATAAAGAATCCGAGAGTTTCAAAGTACTTCGTAGTCTAAGGAATGCTCAATTGATCGAACAGTTAAAAGGGGTTACTTCTCAATACTGGGGAAAACAACGTTTCGTTGGAGGTCCTATCTATATGGGTGCAATTGTACTTTTTCTGGCCTTACTAGGAATGGCTTTATTAAAAGACAAAAATAAATACTGGCTCTTTGGAGCTGCTATACTTACAATGATAATGAGTTGGGGATCTAACTTTGAAGGTTTCAACTACTTCCTTTTCGATAATGTCCCATTAATGAATAAGTTCAGAGCTGTTTCAATGGCACTGAATATTACTGCTTTCCTATTTCTAGTGTTAGCAGCAATGACTTTAAAGGATTTCTTTTCAGATAAGTATAGCACACAAGAAAAACAAAAAGCACTTTATATTTCTGGCGGTATCATGCTGAGTCTCTTGCTTGGTGCTGTAATTCTCAGTGATCCAACAGGACTTAGTGCGGATCTTAGAGGTCGTATAGCAGCTGCTATCGGAGAAGCTTCTACCAGCTCAATTGATCGTGCATTGATCGCTGATCGAAAAGCACTTATTACTGGAGATGCACTAAGAAGCTTTCTGCTTATAGGTTTGAGTTTTGGAGTTTTATTTTATGGACTTAAAGCAAAAAAAACAAATCAATTATACCTAGGGATACTCGTTGCACTGCTAGCTGGAGGAGATCTTATCAGTGTGGGTTCAAGAGCAATAGATGAGGGCGACTTCCAAGCTCAATCACTTCTAAGTGCTCAATTCTCCAACCCAAAACCGGTAGATCAAAAAATTCTTTCAGATAGTGATCCTCATTTCAGAGTTTTAGATCTTAGGTCTAATCCATTCTCGAATGCATCGGCATCCTATTTCCATCATTCTATGGGAGGATACCATGCTGCCAAAATGATGAAATATCAAGAAATGATTGAAACATACCTTAATGATATACAGTCAAATCTTCATATTTATGGGATGTTCAATACGAAGTATATTATTCAGGATAACGAACAAGCAAGTCCAAACCGATATGCACTTGGTAATGCTTGGTTTGTGAATCAAATCAGATCAGTAGAGACAGCTGACGAAGAACTGGCTGCATTAGCCGATTTTGAACCTGCATCGGAAGTAATTATTCAGCGTAAAAATGCTACTGGCCTTGAAAACTGGCAACCACAAGCAGATCCATCTGCCACGATAAACTTAACAAGTTATCATCCAGATGAAATGGTATATAATTACACTTCAAACTCCGATCAATTCGTGGTATTCTCTGAAATGTACTACCCACCTTCAAAAGGTTGGAAATTGTACCTGGACGGTGCCCCTTATGATGATTTCAGGCAAGTTAACTTTACACTGAGAGGCGTTAAACTTCCAAAAGGTCAAAACAGAGAACTTAAGATGGTCTTTAAACCAAAAGCATTCTACCTGGGAGAAACTATCGCCATGATTTTCTCCATACTAATAATCGGTGGACTTGGAGCAGGACTATATTTTGAAAGTAAAAACTGATAAAAAGGAGCAAAACTGCTCCTTTTATAATTTTCATAAACTTTTTTAACACTAACATAACCGCCTGTAAATCAAAGAGTAAATATATTGAGGCCAAATGTTCTTTCAATATGAAAAATTACGTATTACTAGCCTTTTACCTAATCTTATCTACAGCAACATTAAATGCACAGTTCATTCTAAATGGGAGTGCGCTAAAAATAGATGAAGATTGCTTCGAATTGACGCAAGATGCCTTAAACCAAAGTGGATCTGCATGGTTTGAAGACAAAATCAATCTCAACCAGTCCTTTGATGTTCGTATGAGTCTTAATTTTGGATGCAAAGATGATAATGGTGCTGATGGTATGGTCTTCATCCTTCAACCCATAAGTACTTCTATCGGTAGTACAGGAAGCGGAATAGGATATCAAGGTATCAGTCCATCCATTGGAATAGAATTCGACACTTGGCAAAATGGCGGAAATAATGATCCAAGCTTTGATCACATAGGAATATTAAAGAATGGGATACCGAACCATAACAATAGCCTTGCCGGACCAATCCAGGCATCTATAAACTCACTTAACATTGAGGACTGTAATGATCATTCTGTTCGTATAAGCTGGGATGTAAATACACAAATGCTTAGTGTCTATTTTGATTGTCAACTTAGACTAAGCGTTGAGATCGACCTAATAAATGACATATTCAATGGTGACCCATCCGTATTCTGGGGCTTTTCTTCTGCTACTGGCGGCTTTGCAAACAAGCATTTATTGTGTTTCGAACTGATTGAATTCAATCAACAACTGGAAAACTTTACACTTTGCCCAAATGGTGCCTACCCTATTGAAGGACCGATAGGAAATTACAGCTACGAATGGTCACCTGCTGAGGGCTTAAGTGAAACTGATATACCAAACCCTATTGCTACTCCAACAGAAACAACAACATACATTCTTAGCCTTACAGATGATTGTGGTTATGTTTTTAATGATACGATTACAATCAGTGTGGGAGAAGATAGCAGTTTCGTTGACCTTGGCCCAGACTTGACAATTTGCGATCAAACTAGCATTACACTAGATGCAACAACACCTAATGCTACCTATTCTTGGAATACTGGAAATTCAGAATCTACTCAAGAAGCATTGGGAAGTGGCCTATATAGTGTTACTGTGGAGATCAATGAGAACTGCTTCGATTGGGATGAGGTCGCTTTGGAGTTTAAAGAAACGCCTCAACTACCTACCATTGGAAACTTTGAGGACAAATGTATGGGTACAGACTTGGAAATTGATGGTACCAGCCCTACTCCAGCAGTTGAGTATTTATGGAGCAACGGCTCCACCGATGCCCAAGCCTCAATAAATACAGGAGGATCTCAAAGCCTAAGTATAAGTAATGTATGCGGCACAAGCACCCTTGATTTTCTTATAGCTGAGATAGATTGTTCTATTTACTATGCTCCAAATGTATTCTCGCCAAACAATGATGGAATCAATGACGTATTCACACTCTACAGCACGGTAATTGAAGAGATCATTTCACTATCTGTTTTTGACCGCTGGGGCAACAAGGTTTTTGAACGTAAAAACTTCAAAGCATCCGAAGAATTGTTTGGCTGGAACGGCAGCCACAACAACAAACACTGTGGACCAGGAACTTACGCATGGTCGGCAGAAATTTTATTTCAAAACAACCAAAAAAAGGTAAAAACAGGCTCAATAACTTTAATCCAAAATAAATAGACAACTTATTGCTAACTTATAGTGTAAGACTCTAATAAAGAGACACTTAACGAATCATCACACTATGAGTTTAAAGAATTTGGTACTAACTACCAGTGTCTTGCTGTTTCTACATTTTAGCACCCAAGCTCAACTCTTACCTATGGGAACTGCCACTGCTGATGCAACTAATACTTGTTTTACTTTAACACAAAATGTAGGCAACAGTGCAGGTGCAGTATGGGAACAAACCCCTATTGACCTAACTCAATCTTTTACATTTGATTTGACAATGAATCTTGGTTGTAATGATGGTGGAGGTGCTGATGGTATAGTTTTTGCATTACACAACACTCCAAATATCACAGGATCAACAGGTGGAGCTATAGGGTATAACACTTTAAATCCCTCACTGGTTATTGAATTTGACACCTGGCAAAACGGGGATAGAAACGATCCTACATACGACCACTTGGGCTTAATGGTTGATGGAAACGGAAATCACAACGCAGACCTTGTAGGACCTATACAAATCAGTGCCACATCAGCAAATGTTGAAGACTGTAATGATTACCCTGTCACCATAGACTGGAATGCTAGTACGCAGGTCTTAAGCGTTTTCTATGACTGTGTACTTCGCTTTTCACATACAATAGATATTACAAATACTATATTTGGAGGAAACTCATCAGTTTATTGGGGTTTCATTGCAACAACAGGTGGTGCTACCAATATTCAGTCTGTTTGTTTTGATGTTCCTCCTCCCCCTCCGATTACGTTGGCAGATGCAACAATATGTGCGGGTGATAGTTATCAATTAAATGCTCCAACGGGATTTGAAACATACCAATGGACACCTGCAACAGGTCTTAATGACCCAAATATTTCTAACCCTATTGCAACACCGACTCTTACAACAACTTATACACTGATTGCTACTGAATTATGTGGAGGAACTTCCTCTGACTCAATGACACTAACAGTACTAGATCTTCCAGGTGCAACAATTAGTGGAACAGGAACAGTTTGTGATGAAGGTGGATCTGATGTGGATTTGACAGTTAATTTTACGGGAACCGCACCATGGACATTTACCTATACGGATGGTACTACTCCTGTTACTATTACAACGAGTACAAATCCATACATAATAACTGTAACAGAGGCAGGAACATATACACTTGTTGATATTGAGTCTAGTGGATGTCTGGGAACAGTTAGTGGATCATCAGATGTGACAATAACAACGATTACCATATCAGATACTACAGCGGATCCTTTGTGTAATGCAGAAAGTAGTGGTTCAATAACAGTTACTGGGGAAGGAGGTACAGCGCCTTATACCTATAGCTGGTCAGATCCTGCATTGTCAGGAAATGTATTGACGGATCTTCCCGCAGGAACTTATGATGTAACTGTTATAGATGATAACGGCTGTGAAGAAACAAGTTCAATAACATTAAATGATCCACCTGCTATATCAGTAAGTGTTGGCACACCGACTCCAATTGATTGCATAAACACAACATCTTCAGTGGATGCTACAGGATCCGGTGGATCTCCTGCATACACCTATAGTTGGAGTAACGGGGATACTGGATCTACATTAAATACTACAGTAGCAGGAACATATACTGTTACTGTAACAGATACAAATGGTTGTACAGATGAAACAGATGTAACCATAGTCGATAATTCTCTGCCTCCACCAGATGCAACAATAGCAGGCTCAGGAGTAATATGCCCAGGTACTGGAACGACTGTTGATATCACTGTAACTTTTGTAGGAACAGGTCCTTGGACATTTACTTATACAGATGGAACAACTCCAGTAACAATAACAACAAGTGATAATCCCTATACAATAACAGTCTTCGAACCAGGCACCTATGTTTTAGTTGATGTGGAGGAAAGTGGATGTGTGGGTAATGTAAATGGTTCTGCAGATATAACGACTTCAATCGTTTCTATTGATGTGACTGAATCAGACCTTTTGTGTAATGGAGATACAAATGGTAGTATCACAGTTAACGGAACTGGTGGCTTATCACCATATACCTATACTTGGTCTGACCCGGCTCTTTCGGGTAACGTTTTAACAAATTTAAGTGCAGGAACCTATGATGTCACTGTTGCAGACTCAAATGGTTGTGAGGATGAAACCTCAATTACAATAGATGAACCTTCGGTTCTAGTGGCTTCTATGGGAAGTCCGACACTAATAGATTGTAACAATGCAAATGGTAGTGCCACAGTATCGGCTTCAGGAGGTACCGCTTCCTATTCATATAACTGGAGTAATGGCGATACTGGCCCAACTATCTCAACAAACATAAGTGGCACTTACACCGTAATTGTAATAGATGCAAACGGTTGTACAGCTGATGCTACGGTTACAATCAATGAGGATTTAGTAAATCCTATAGCTGTGGCGACCACAAATGGCCTTATCGATTGTATTAATACAAGCACAACTTTATCAGGGTCAGGATCTAGTACAGGAATAGAATTCACTTATCTCTGGACGACTAATGACGGTTCTATCGATAGTGGTGAAACAACGCTTGATCCTATTGTGAATTCAGCAGGAACTTACATACTTACAGTAAGCAATACTAATAATGGTTGTGAAGATATGGTAAGTGTTACAGTTATAGAAGATACAGACACACCAACTGCAGATGCAGGCCCTGGTGATGAGCTTAGCTGTAACGTAACACAAGTAGTGCTGCTTGGTACAAACTCAGATACAGGACCCGATTACAGCTATTCTTGGTCAACCACAGATGGAAATATTGTAAGTGGTGGTGCAACATTGACACCACTTGTTGATCAGTCTGGAACCTATACAATTACAGTAACAAATACTATAAATGGTTGTACAGAAACAGATGATGTAATCGTAACCGAAGATGTGAATACTCCTGTTGCAAATGCAGGACCTCCACAAACGATTAACTGTGATAACCCGACTGTTGTACTTGACGGAACAGGGTCCTCTGGAGGATCAAATATGTTCTATGAATGGACAACAAGTAACGGAAATATTATTAATGGAGCAAATACACTTACACCAACCGTAAATGCTGGTGGATCATATTTCTTGACAATAATGAATATCTCTAATGGTTGTGAGGCAAATTCGTCTGTATTGGTAGATGCTAACTTTGACCAACCAACTGCGGCAATTACTCCTCCTCCAACTATTGATTGTGATAATCCTATTATTCAATTGGACGGAAGTGCTTCTTCTCAAGGTCCGGATATCAGCTATTTTTGGTCAACTATTGGTGGAAATATTGTTTCTGGGCAAACGACAGATTCACCATCGGTGGATGAAGATGGGACATATATTTTGACTGTATTTAATGACTTGAGTGAATGTATTGATGTATTCTCTGTGATAGTTACTGATCTTTCCATTTTCCCAGATGCTGACGGTGTAGCTACGGATCTTATTGACTGTGTAACACCAACAGTGATGCTTGACGGAACAGGATCTAGTACAGGTTCAAGTTATACGTATTCATGGACAACCAATAATGGGACCATTGTTTCTGATGAAACGACTTTGTTCCCGGTTGTAGGATCAGCGGGCGAGTATACACTGACAGTTCTTAATACAGTTAATAACTGTGCTACAGAGGTGGAGGTGGATGTATTTGATTTTTTAGTAGATCCTACGATTAACATACCTGACCCTGGAAGTATTAATTGCTTAGACTCACTTGTCGAAATAATAGCTACAGTATCGGATGCTAGTAACTTTGACTTTGAATGGACTACTCCAAATGGAAATTATGTAGCTGATACATTTACACTATCTCCAATTGTCGATACTGAAGGATTCTATGAATTATCTGTGATAAATAATGTAAATGGTTGTTCTTCTTCTTTGACCATACCAGTTATTGAAGATTATGATTATCCGATTGTGGATATGGGACCTCCTGGGGAATTGAATTGTTATGATCCTCAATACACTATTGATGCAACAAGTTCATCTGGTGGACCTAATTTTAATTATGATTGGGCTACTGCTGATGGTAATATCGTTTCTGGGGATGGCACTTTGGAGCCTGTCGTTGATGAAGGGGGTTTATATACCTTGATTATTACAAACACCGACAATCAATGTAAAGATACTTCATCGATTCAGATAACAGTTAATCAATTTGACCCGATTGCCATTGCTGGTCCAGACGATCTTTTGGGTTGTTGGTCACCAACAATTATAATTGACGGTTCAGAATCAAGCTCAGGTCATTCTATAGTTTTCGAGTGGCTTACTGATGATGGTATTATAGTGGGATCTACAAATAATAGTATTATTGAAATCTCTGCTGGAGGTAACTTCACCCTAACTGTTACTGATACACTCAATGGCTGTAAAGATGTAGATGAAGTTTTCGTTCTTGAAGATTTTGTTGCTCCAGAAATTGGAACAGGACCTGGTGGAGAAATAAATTGTACTGATTTATCTATTCCACTTGATGGGACTGCAAGCGGAGATACACAAAATTTGGTGTATGAGTGGCAGTTCTTCGGAACAGGTTCAATTTCTACAGGACAAGGGACTTTAAATGCAGTAGCTATTCAGCCAGATTTGTATTACCTGTACGCTCAGGATACAATAAATGGTTGTGCTGCCATAGATTCTATTTTGGTTACTAAAGATGATAACGTTCCCGCAATAGACATGTCTGCATTGGATACACTTGATTGTGTAACTAGTTCTTTAACAATTGACGCCTCTGCATCTTCGCAGGGTGGTGACATTGTTTTTGAATGGTCTACGGTAGACGGGGAGATAGAATCTGGTGCTACAACACTTACTCCAGTCATAAGCAGTCCTGGATCTTATGAGTTGATTCTAAGCGATACTGTTAATAATTGTGTAACGAATTCAGTTTTAAGCATAGAACCAGATACTATTCATCCTTCTGTAAGTTTACTCAGCCCTGGGGTTATAAATTGTTATAATGCAACTGTGCCAGTTGAAGCTTCTATTGGTGCCGTAGGTTCAGACTATACAGTAAACTGGACCAGTCCTGATGGTGGCATATTTGACAGTGGACAATCAGATTTGATTATTGACGTGTCTGCTCAGGGAACCTTTGATTTTGCTATCACTAATACAATCAACGGTTGTCTAACTGATGCAAGTATTGGGGTTATAGAGGATTTAGATTTCCCTCAGCTTTCCGGAGCATTCCCAGACACAATTACCTGTGACAATCCTAATATTCTACTGGAGGCCACTGTAGACACACAAGGCGATCCATATACATTCAATTGGACCACAGATTCTTTAGGCTCATTAGACAACAATATATTCACCTTATCTCCTATAGTAAGTGGCGCATCTATTTATACACTGAACGTTCAGAATGACATCAATGGCTGTGCTGAATCAATTGATATATCCGTGGGACAAAATGTTGAATTCCCGGATGCATTAGCTCAAGTGAGTGCATTCTTAAGCTGTGATAGCCTGGACCTTCAAATCGATGGAACTTCAAGTTCTGCCGGATCAAATTATCTATACCTTTGGACTACATTGGATGGTAATATTCTTTCAGGAAGCGATGGTTTGACTCCTATGGTTGATGAACCGGGGATATATACTCTGATCGTAGAGAATACGGACAACAACTGTAAATCAGATGTAGATGTAGAGGTTACTCAAAACCTTACAGAACCTCCGTTGGCAATTGCCCTACCGGACACACTGACTTGTGGGGTTCTCGAAATTGATATATTTGGAGATGCAGGAATAGATTCATTAGGAACTTATGTCTACGCATGGAATACAACAGGCGGAAATATAACATCATCTACAAGTGCACAAAACATTTCAGCTAGTTTGCCTGGATCCTATACTTTTGAAGTATTGGATACCTACAATGGCTGTTCAACATCTATTAATACGCAAGTGATTCAGGATATAGTGATTCCTGATGCAGATGCAGGAGCTGCTCAAATCTTAAATTGTATCGTGCTTGATCAACAGCTCGATGCTACTGACTCATCTACAGGATCTATTTACGAGTATACTTGGAATACAACGGACGGTTCTATTGTAGGACCTTCGAATGTTATTAATCCTGTTATTGATGAACCAGGAACATACACTGTTACAGTTTTCAACGCTTTAAATGAATGTTCGAATACTTCTGACATTACTGTTTCACAGGATATTGTTGATCCGGAAGTTGAGGCCGGCGTCACAGATACTCTAGATTGTTATTCAGCAGCTCTAAACTTAAATGGGCTTGGATCAAGTACCGGAGCTAACTTTGCGTATAACTGGATCAGTGTTGATGGCTATCCAATAGAAAATCCCAACGCTTTAACACCCACGGTAGACTCGGAGGGAATTTATGAGCTAACAGTTACGAATACAATCAATGGATGCACGAGTACAGACAATGTATCAATAGCAAGAGATACTATATCACCAATAGTAGCAGCTCTGCAGTCAGATACACTTACATGTGGAGTTCTGACAGCATCCTTAGGTGTTCAATCCAATGTTAATACTTCTGTAAGTTATAACTGGAATACGCTAAATGGAACAATTATTTCGGCAACGGATATTGTTAATCCAGATGTTAGTAGTCCTGGGCTTTATTCACTTGAATTAACAAATCTAATAAATGGCTGTAGCACAGTTGAAGACGTTCCTGTTTATCAGGATATAGTTTTACCAGTTGCTGATGCAGGTCCCGGAGGATTGATTACCTGTGATTATCTGACGATTAATATAACTGGCTCAGCAAGCACAAATAGTGGGCAGACTAGTATTCAATGGTACACAGATACTGGCGTTATATTAGCTGGTTCGGATATGGAAAATCCTCTAGTAAGTTCTGAAGGTATCTATACTATGATTGTTACTGATCTACTAAATGAATGTAAAGATAC
Source organism: Sphingobacteriales bacterium (assembly GCA_042091035.1). Lineage (GTDB taxonomy): Bacteria > Bacteroidota > Bacteroidia > Chitinophagales > Saprospiraceae > AM-2324. Next base: position 18,634 of record JBELIG010000016.1, read on the forward strand.
TTCTAATACCTTTATTCAGGAAAATCAAGAGTTTCCACTTATTGCTTCTTTAGTTCCGGATATACTGGATTGTGACACTGAGGAGGTTGAGGTAGACGCGACAATTACTGTTATGCAGCCTCAATATGAATTTAACTGGGTAACTTTTAACGGTAATTTTGTTTCTGGCATTGATGTTCTGAATCCACTTGTAAATATTTCTGGACAATATATTTTGACTATTGAAGATACGATCAATGGTTGCGTGAGTATTGATACAGTGAACGTATTGGAGGACTATGAGTATCCAACTGTAGATGCTGGTGCAGACTTTTTACTCCCATGCTTTGAAGACTTCAGTACGCTGAATGGTACGGTAAACGCATCGGCATCTAACTTGCAGTATAATTGGACAACTACCGATGGCAATATACTTTCAGGTTCAAATACAACAAGCCCTGCAATTGATCAAGAAGGAGTGTATACCTTTACTGTATTGAATTTGTCAAATGGATGTGCGAGTACTGATCTAGTTCAGATAACAGAAAATGTTCCAAATATTCTTGAGGTAGTAACTAGTGATCCTCCATGTTCGGGTTCATTTGGCACCTTGGAATTCACAAATGTTGAAGGGGGCACAGCACCATATCTGTATTCTATCAACAATGGAGATAATTTCACCTACGATCTAAATTATTCTTTCTTATATCCAGGGGAATATTCTGTATTAGTTCAGGATGCAAATGGATGTGAAACAGAAACTCAACTAGCAGTCATTACAGATCCACCTATATTGAATATAGACTTGACTTCAACGATTGAGTATCTTGAAGGTGAAAGTGCTCAGATTTCTGCTACTATTAATTTCAGTATGGATTTAGTGGAATCTATTTCATGGTATCCATCGGAAGGTTTAAGCTGTGTGGATTGTTTAAATCCATTGGTAACTATTCAAGATCCATCTATATACGAATTAACGGTAGTAACAAATAATGGTTGTTCGGAACGCGCATTTGTAAATGTACTAGTTGATAAATCTGCTGATTTGTTTATTCCGAATATATTCTCCCCGAATACAGATAGTGAAAACGAGATCTTTATGATTTATGCCAATATGAGAAATATTAGGGAGATTCAGTCTTTTGAAATTTTTGATCGCTGGGGTGAAAAAGTCTTCACACAGTATAATTTCCAACCCAATGATCCGGTTCACGGATGGAATGGAACGCTCAGAGGAGAAGAACTTGATCCAGCTGTTTTTGTCTATTATGCAAGGGTAGAAATGTTGGATGGTCGGATTGAATTTTTCGAAGGAGATGTTTACCTTTCTAAATAATATTTTAGACATTCATGAGTTATGAGCACAAGAAGTTAAATATATTTGCCAGAGGTCTCTTATATTAACAGCAGGAAAAACTTATGAAATAAATGGGGGTTATCATTCGTCAGGGTTTAAAGTACAGTGTAGTTCGTTATTCGGCGATATTTTTAGGGCTACTAAGTACTATTTTCATTTATCCATTAGTACTGGATGAGATTGGTCTCGTTCGTACAATCCAAGCTATAGCATTGGTGATGGCTCCGATTGCACACCTTGGTTCCAATGTAGCAGCACTTCGCTTTTTTCCCAAATTTAATTCAGATAAGCTTAAAGCTGCCGGATTCTTTAGCCTACTAAATCGAACTACATTACTTGGTTCATTACTTGTAACTGGAATCTATTTTATATTCCAGCACCCAATCCTTGAAGCCTACCAAGTTACAAATGACACCTACAGTGATATATTCATTCTTATTCCCTTATTTATTTTTTTAATAGCATTTTCGCAGCTCTACGAAACCTATTCAGCTAACTACATGCGAATAGCCGTTCCTGGAGCCATGGGAGAGTTATCCCTAAAGATCATCCTGCCTACTCTAATGATCCTTTATATCAACAGCTATCTGAATATAAATCAAGTAATCATTGGTCTTCTACTAAGCTATCTATTATTGGACTTAAGCTTATTGGCATATTTAAAACAACAGGTAAAAGGACCTCTTTTTGCTCGTATCCCTAAACTAGGTAAATCGTTTCGAAAAGAATTAAGATCTTTCTCCGCCTATAATCTATTCACCTCACTCTCTATACTAATATCCATACGAATAGATCTTATTATGCTTTCAGCCATGACAAACTTCACCATATCGGGAATCTACTCGATCAATATGTTAGTTGGTGAGGTGATTGATGCACCGAGGCAAGCCTTCATTAAAATTGTAAACCCTATAATCTCAAAAGCATACAAAGAAAATGATCAGGAAAAGATAAAAGATCTTTACCAAAACACGTCCATGCACATGTTCTTTGCTTCATTACTGCTTTTTGTAGGGATTATATCTAGCATTGATGACTTATACACAATAATGCCAAATGGTGATTTAGTAGCCACAGGTAAACAAGTGATTTATATATTGGGAGCAACCAAATTAATAGACAATGCCTTTGGTATTAACAGCATAGTACTACAGCACTCTAAGTGGTTTAAATTCTTATTATTTGCTGTTTGTTTTCTTGCAGGAGTTAACATCGTAAATAATTATTTTCTGATTCCTGAATATCAAATGAATGGAGCTGCTTCAGCAACTCTAATTTCTGGTTTAGGATTTAACCTTTTAAAGTTCTTCAGAATCAAGCAAAAACTTGGCTTCCAACCCTTTACTTGGAAGATCCCTGTTTTACTGTTAATCGGAATTCTAGCATATTTCACGGGCACTCTTATTCCAGCGGGCATAGAAGAAAATGCTTTAATGGCATGTCTAAAGATAATCCTTCGATCACTCCTCGTAGGTGGAGTTTTCCTAGGCATTGCGATAGGAATTAAAATAAGTCCTGAGCTTAACGGACTGCTTCGTAACTTTACAACAAAATATTTAAACAGATAAAATGATACTACCTAAGGTTTCAATAATTATTCGTTGCTTAAACGAAGAAAAATATATTGGACGGCTGTTAGCTGGTATCAGTGAACAGGACTATGATAATATTGAAATCGTGGTTGTTGATTCTGGATCAACAGACGCTACCCTATCCATTGTTTCTAATTATTCTTGTAAAGTACTCAACATCAAACCAGAAGATTTTTCCTTTGGCTATGCTCTAAATATAGGTTGTAAAGCAGCTTCAGGGGATATATTGCTATTTGCTTCCGCTCACGTTTATCCACTTTATAAAGATTGGATATCCTTGATGGTTTCTCCATTTATGACGGATAAAAAAATAGAACTTGTCTATGGTAGACAGGAAGGAGATAAAAGAACTCGATTTTCTGAACACATGATATTTGCAAAGTGGTTTCCCGAAAAATCTAGTTTAAATCAGGATCACCCCTTCTGCAATAATGCAAATTGCGCTATCCGAAAAAATGCTTGGGAAAAAAGAAATTATGACGAGACGCTCACGGGCCTTGAGGACTTAGCCTGGGCTAAATTAGCCCTAGAAGAAGGTGCAAGTATAGCCTATCAAGCTGGAGCAAGTATAGCGCACATTCATGAAGAAAAATGGTCGAGTGTTTTCAATAGATACAGAAGAGAAGCTATAGCACTTCGATTAATCATGAAACATGAGACTTTTAATTTTCTAACCTTCCTAAAATTACTTTCTATCAACGTACTCAGTGACCTAAAAGCCGCTAGACAACAGAAAGTACTTTTAAGAAATATTATTGGAATAATTCGATTCAGATACAACCAATTCTGGGGAACTTACAAAGGTTATAAACAATCTTACTTGTTAGATAACCAGGTTAGGGAGCGATTCTATTATCCTTCCGATTACAAAACTCAGCAAGAGCAACAAAACAAATCCACAGACCGAAAAATCGATTACTCCTCAAAAAATTAATCATGGATAAAAAAATAATAGATATCTCCGTGTCTATAAATGAAAAACTTCCCGTCTGGCCTGGAAGCCCAGGTGCAGAGATCAAAACACTTATGAAGATTGGTCCAGAATCAGTTGCAAATGTGTCTCATATATCTATTGAATCACATACTGGCACGCACATTGATGCCCCTTTACACTTCATAAAGGATGGACATACTACTGCAGAAATCGCCCTTTCTACACTTATAGGCAGCTGTCAAGTAGTCTATATTCCCCATGTAAAATCAATTGGTCCTGATGAGCTTAAAAAGATTCCATTCGAAAAAGGGATTAAACGGATTCTATTCAAAACAGACAATCAACATTTGTGGGATAAAGAAGAATATACCTTTGAGGAAGACTATTGTGCCTTGAATGCCGAAGGAGCTCAATATCTGGTTGATAAAGGTATAGAACTTGTAGGTATAGACTACCTATCTATTCAACGATTTAAAGACCCAATAGATACTCACCTTATCTTACTAAAAAACGATGTCGTAATCCTGGAGACTATCGATCTTAGATCTGTAGAAGCAGGAATCTACCGACTAATTTGTCTACCATTAAAAATAGAGGGAATTGAAGGATGTCCAGTTCGAGCAGTCCTAGAAACTATCTAAATTCATAGCTAATTGCCTCATATTCACAAGGCAATATTCTAGTCAAATTCTGTGGTCAATCAAAAAATGGAACTTTGTTTCTTCAAAAAAACTTTATTATTATATAATAAATTTGCATATTATATACGCTTAATCATCATTTATTAAGCTATCTACAACACCGGAAAAGGGGCCTAAAAACCCCTTTTCTTATAAATACTGCTCAAGATATAATTGCAGTTGGTCGTTTCCTTTACGTCAAATCTTTTCTATTTCCTTTAAATTATGATAAATCCGTTGCAATACGGTCTGATCAGATCTTCATATTTGATCTGCAACAATTGAATTTTTTGGTGATTTTTTGGCGATATACATTTTAGAGACTTCTTTTGAAGTCTCTTTTTTTCTGTTTTTTGACATAATACCATCAAAATTCCCTTCAAACAAGTAACCTTTAGCTTAGGATTGTATCTTTGCAACACATTCAAAACGTTACTATGTCTATTTTCAAAAAAGCAATTCTCTTTTCTCTAGTGATTTGTTCTTTCAGTTTAAATGCCCAAAATTACTGGGAAAAGTCAGACCTGAAAGGTGACCTCTCGGGAAGTAAAAACAATAAAAGTGCAAACGCATTATCCTCTACCTTTGAACTTGATTTAAAAGCTTTTACTGATTTACTGGAGAATGCACCAATGCGATTCTCAGAAGCGTCTAAAAGTAAAGCAGTTCATCTTGACTTCCCTAACCCAACGGGTAGTATTAGTTCATATAAAATTGTTGAGGCTCCATCACTTTCTCCCGAATTGAGCATGAAATTTCCTCAGATCAGATCCTATGCAGGATATGACACATCTAATCCGTCTAATTATTTAAGGTTTGATATTAGTCCTAGAGGTCTTCATGCTATGGTACTCTCCGCTTCTGGAGAAACGATAATCATCAACCCTTTTAATGAGTCTACTACGGAAACGTATGAGGTTTTCTTTAAAAAGGATGCCATTGGAGAGCATGATTTCAACTGTGAAACTGAGGCAGTAGCAAAAAAAGAAGCTTTAGACAATCCTCTTGATTCAGAAATAAATTTATTAAATACTGACTTTAAAACATATCGACTTGCCCTTGCTTGTACTGGTGAGTATGGTATTTTCCATGGAAATGATACCACATTGATTCTCGCAGCAATGAATACGACTATGACCCGTGTAAACGGTGTCTATGAAAGAGAATTTGCTCTGACTATGGAAATTATTCCTAACAATGATCAGTTGATTTATCTTGTTCCTAATGAAGATCCATATTCGAATAACAATGGAGGAGCAATGCTTGGACAAAATCAAACGACAATAAATGCGGCAATCGGAAGTGCCAATTACGATATTGGTCATGTATTTAGCACAGGTGGCGGTGGAATCGCATTCCTAGGCTCTGTGTGTACCAGTAATAAAGCGCGTGGAGTTACTGGCGGAGGATCTCCGGTAGGTGACCCTTTTGATATTGATTATGTAGCGCATGAGATGGGCCATCAATTTGGTGCAAATCACACACAAAACAATTCTTGTAACCGTGTGAATAGTGCTGCCTTTGAACCAGGATCTGCCTCCACGATCATGGGATATGCAGGAATCTGTAATCCAAATGTGCAAAACAACTCCGATGATCACTTTCATATTCACAGTATATATGAAATTAATGCCCACTTAAATGGAGCAGGATCTTGTGCAGCGATTGAGGTCATAGATAATACAGCACCAAGCATTGAGCCACTTGAAGATTATAATATACCACACAGTACACCTTTCATATTGACAGCAATAGCCACGAGTGCTGAAAATGATTCACTGACCTACTGCTGGGAACAATATGATAATGAGATTGCTTCTATGCCTCCTTCCCCCACAAATACAGATGGACCTGCATTTAGGTCTAACTCACCAACAAACAGCAATCAAAGATACATGCCACGCTTGGAGAATGTGGTCAACAATACAGATAACACTTGGGAGGTTCTCGCATCCGTTCAACGTGAATACAAGTTTAAAGTATCTGTAAGAGATAACTATCCACTTGCGGGAAGACTTACTGATGCGGAAATGAATGTAGATGTAATTGGTTCATCAGGCCCTTTCTTGGTTACAGAACCAAACACGAACCTGGACTGGCCAGCACTTTCCCTTCAAACCATAACTTGGGATATTGCCAACACTGACCTTGCGCCAATCAACTGTTCACATGTTGATATTTACTTATCCCTAGATGGAGGTTATACATATCCAGTAGTGGTCGCTGAAAATGTTCCTAACCAAGGATATCACTATGGTCCAATACCAAACAATCAAACGACTACTGCAAGAATAATGGTAAAAGGTCACGACAATATCTTCTACGATATTTCAAATACGGACTTTACAATATCTCAGCCTCAAGAAGGCTATTCTGTTTGGCTAGAACATCCTGACCAGATTGGCTGTGAAGGAGATTCAATTGCATTCTTTTTCACCTCTATCGGATTTGATAGTTTTGATGAACCTATAAATTTTGAATTAAACAACCAATCTCCTGAATATGGATATTTCTTTGAAAACAATCCACTAACTCCAGGACAGGACAATAATTTGTTTTTATTAGCACCAGATAATCCAGACAATTCTACCATATTTTGGGATGGAGTGGTCAACACTGAATCTGGTCAATACAATTTTGATATTCCAGTAAGCGCGATTATCTATTCAACTACTGTAGACAATGTTAATCTAAGCTATCCACAAGATCAATCCATTGATATTTCACCAGAGTTAACCTTTGAATGGGAGGAAGTGGAAAATGCATCCTTTTACACGATCGAAGTTTCACTAAATGCTGACTTCAGCAATATCGTCGAGTATGCAACAGACATAAGCTCCTTATCCTATGCCATATCCACTTCACTTGAAAATGAAACGAACTATTTTTGGAGGGTAAGTCCAGCCAACCCATGTGCAGTAGGAGCGGCCTCTGAAATATTCAGTTTTACTACTAATTCAATTACTTGTGTGTCTCTTTCACCACAAGATTTACCTGTAGATATTCCGTCTTCTGATGTTGTTACAGTAAGTTCAATACTGAATGTTCCAAATGATGGTATCATCACAGATTTAAATGTCTTAAATATTGAATGTGAACATACATGGATCAATGATCTACAAATTGATCTTACGTCACCTTCAGGTACTACTGTACGCCTTTTAGATAATACTTGTGACAACGAGAATGATCTATCGATGAGTTTTGATGATGAAGCAGAAAATGAATACGGAACATGGCCTTGCCCTCCACTTGAGGGACTTACCTATACACCATTTGAATCTTTATCAGCTTTTGATGATGAAAATGCAAATGGGGAATGGATTTTATCAATAACGGATATCTTCGCACAAGATGGCGGAGCTCTAAATAACTGGACATTAGATCTATGTTATCTAGGAGACCTACCCCTTACAATCAATTCAGACATAATAGATGCAAGTTGTTCTGATTCATCAGATGGAGCTATCACTGTAAACGCAGAAAACGGTACAGGAAATTACACCTACTTATGGTCTAATGGTAATACATCAAATTCTTTAATTGGTATTGCAGCAGGAGATTATGAGGTAAGCATATCGGATGGAAACCTTACTATTACGGAAACTATCACTGTTGAGGCACCAGATCCTATTATAACTTTTGAAAATATAACAGCAGATCTGGATAATCAAGGAACAGGCTCTATAGAGCTCAATATTTCTGGAGGTACCGCTCCATATTCTATACTGTGGAATACGGGTAGCACAGATTTTATTTTGAGTGATCTAAGTGCGGGCACTTATACGGTCACCATTACTGATGACCAACAATGTGATCAAGAATTTGAATTTGAAGTTTCAAACTTAAGCACACCTGTAGCTGCCTTCGAATCGGGCATAACCGAAGGCTGTGCGCCTTTTGAAGTCCAATTCACAAATGTGTCGTCAGGAGATTTCGATAATATATCTTGGACCTTCGAGGGCGGAAATCCAACTTCTTCCTCAAATGAAAATCCAAGCGTCATTTATTACGAGCCAGGGTCATACTTTGTAAGACTTCTAGTAAGCAATGACCTTAGTGCCGATACCTTAATCCAAGAGAACCTGATTCAAATCAATGATATTCCAAGCGTTGACTTTGACATCATAAATACAGGAAACTATATCTTTGAGTTTGACAATAGCTCAATAAATGCAGATACCTACTTCTGGGATTTCAATAATGGAGAAACCTCCACCGAGGAAACCCCTACTACTGAATTTGAATTTCCAGGTGAATACAATATTCTCCTTATTGCTAGTAATGAATGTGGTGATGATTCTCTTTATGTGGAATTGATGACTACAAGTTCTTTCAAGCTCCCTGAAACTTATAAATTCGAAGTAGTACCAAACCCATCAAATGGAAACTTCAAACTCAACTGGGAAAGCCCTGTTGATTTAGATAACATGGAATGGGAATTCATAAGCACTTTAGGTCAGACTATTGACAGAGGAGTACTCAGTAATTTAGAAAGAACAGGTGGCGAAGTATTTAAACAAACAGATATTCCAAGCGGAGTCTATTATTTAAAAATAAAAGTAAACAACGGAATAAAGGTTTTCCGATTATTAATAGAATAATAAAAAGAGGGCTTGAAGGAAACTTTAAGCCCTCTTTTTATTTTTTAGCTAATCTACTTTTAATCAAAAGTTTAATTCTGGCAATTCCTTTTAAAAGCCATAGAAATAATAGATCATATCAAGTTTTCATTTTTTATTCTGTTGTAGCTGTTGTATTTTTAAAGGACCTCTCAATCTCATCCTAGGTATAACACAAAGGCATTTTCATTCTTATCAGAAGTCTTAACTATGAAACTAAAAGCACTGCTATTTTTGGGAGCTTGTATGTTATTTATAAACATCTCTTCCTTCGCACAAGAAAATTACTGGGAAAGTATTCGAGAATCAGAAATTTCTCAAAATGGAGATAGACAGATCGTCCCAGAAAAGTATCTGTCTTATCGAATGGATATAGGCAAAATTTCGGCTATCCTCGATCAAGCTCCTTTAAGGTTTAGTAAAGAGGCTGTTGGCTCCAAAGTGATCCTTGAGTTACCTACTCCAGATGGAGAAATCAAACGATTCAATATTCTTAATGCGCCTGTCTTCGCACCTGAACTTGCTGCAAAATATCCTCAAATAAGATCATTTGCTGGCCAAGGCGTAGATGATCCACATGCATATATACGCTTTGATTTAGGGCCTAAAGGATTTCACGCTATGATACTAAGTCCAAATCACAGTACAATTTTCATAGATCCATTCCATGACAAAACAGTAAATGATTACATAGTCTATTACAAAAAGGATTTTATTGCCCATAATAAAACAATGACCTGCGACTATGAGGCTGTAAATAAGCATCTTCTCCATGACACTCCAGATTTAGATAAAGCTCCAATGAATGGAGATTGTCAATTTAGAGATTATAGAATGGCACTGGCTTGTACTGGCGAATATGCACAATTCCACGGCGGTACTGTTACTTTGGTTCTTGCAGCAATGAACACTTCTATGACTCGCGTTAATGGTGTTTATGAGAATGAAATATCTGTCACAATGACGCTTGTGCCAAATAATGATCAATTGATCTTTTTAAATGCCGGTTCAGATCCATATACAAATAATAATGGCGGAGCAATGCTCTCTCAAAACATTACAACCTGTAACAACATAATAGGATCTGCTAATTACGATATAGGACATGTATTCAGCACAGGCGGCGGCGGCGTAGCATACTTGCAATCCGTTTGCCAATCCAATAAAGCAGGTGGTGTCACAGGGCAGGGAACTCCTGTTGGTGATCCATTTGATATTGATTACGTTTGTCATGAAGTTGGTCATCAATTTGGCGGTAGACATACACAAAACAACAGTTGCAACAGAGATAGTAATTCCTGTTATGAACCAGGTTCAGCCTCAACAATAATGGGATATGCAGGTATTTGTGCACCAAATGTACAAAGCAATTCGGATGATTACTTCCATATCAATTCAATCATATTGATGAGTAATTTCATCACTGGATCTGGTGATTGTTCCGCAAATACGAATACAGGTAACAATGCCCCTGTGGCCGATGCGGGTTCAAACTTTACCATTCCCAAATCAACACCTTTCATACTTGAAGGAGCTGCTACAGATGCCGATAGTGATCCTCTTACATATTGCTGGGAGCAATATGATAAGCAAGTTGCAACAATGCCCCCATCATCATCAAGCACATCAGGACCAGCCTTTAGGTCACTGGACCCGACAACCTCAACAGATCGCTACATGCCTAGTCTAGACAATGTAGTAAACAACACGAATAACACCTGGGAAGTACTCGCAAGTGTAACCCGAAACTATAATTTTAGACTTACAGTAAGAGATAATAATACGAGTGGCGGTTGTACGGACGATGATAATATGACCGTTAGTGTAAATGCTTCGTCTGGACCTTTTTTAGTGCTTAGTCCAAATACAAATGTTTCTTGGCCAGGAAATTCTACGCAAACAGTAACATGGGATGTTGCCAACACGACAGCATCTCCAGTTAGTTGTTCTAGTGTGGATATCTTCTTATCCTACGATGGTGGCTTCACCTACCCTATTACCCTTGCAACAAACACAAGTAATGATGGAAGTCATGCTGTGACAATACCTGGCACCCAGAGTACTACAGCAAGAATCATGGTCAGAGGACATAACAACATATTCTATGATATTTCTGATACTGATTTTACCATTTCTGTTCCGGTTGCAGGTTTTGCACTAAATGCAACACCCAGCTCTACGACTATCTGTAGCGGAACAAATGCAAACTATACTATAATCACAACTCCTTTAGGTGGTTTCAACAATCCTATAACATTTTCAGCAAGTGGACTACCAGCTGGCTTGATAGCAAGCTTTAGTCCGAATCCAGTTGGTCCCGGCTCGAATTCCAACCTCAGCATTTTAAACACAGCAGCTGCACCAGCGGGAACCTACAACTTTGATGTAATAGGAACTTCTGGATCAATAACTTTTAATTTAACACTTGAATTAATCGTTGAGGCTGGCT
>JBELIG010000210.1:0-5663 GCA_042091035.1 Sphingobacteriales bacterium
CAACAATAGCAACGAATTTCAAGTAAATATTAATCTTAAACATGTTCTTTTTTTTATAAAAATAGTAAAGAAATCAGTAATTCTCCAAGTCTCAGCTATCTTGAATGAATTGCTTTTTCTAATTTTTCTAATTCACTTTTGACTCTCAAATCTTTAACAACTACAGATTGAGTATTTTTAAAGTATACTTTTGCCTTAGCCATTTGACCTTTGCTCAAAAACAAGTAAGCAAGATTTATCCAAGCCATCACCTTATCTCTATCTCTCAATCCACCTACTTCAGTACTCTGTTTTAAGTATTCTTCAGATAATATATAATCTCCATTTTTTGAATAAAGAATTGATCTTGAAAGATAATAATAAGATCTGTGCATTTTAAACAAAAGCCCAGGTGAAAAGGTCGAATCTAATAGACGCTCAGCCTTATCGAATTTTCGCAGACCAAGATTCTTATACGCAGCAATCACTTCTCCAAAAAAGAAATGAGCCATAAGAACAATCAATGAAGCTATAAAAAGGTAAGCAGACCCCTCCACTTCTCCTAGAGCTACCAGAATGATAGCAAAGATTAATAGCAAGAATGCCATGACTACTTTTGTGGACCTTAAATAGTTCATTTTATAAATTGACTGCTGTTGACAAGGATGCGATTATTTCGTGACGCAATATAGGTACATGCGGGGAATATTGGACGCATGACTTGCTCAATATATGAATCCACACGATTTTTTTGTTCCGCAGTCATTGCCATATGATTAAACATAAGCATCCCTTGCTTATCTAATAGCCGAACTATCTGTGTTAAAAATTCAGCCTCAAGAAAAGGCTCAGGTATTTGATCATCAACAAAAATGTCAATCACAATAAGATCAAAAACATCTGAACATATGGATACAAAAATTTCAGCATCTGCAGCAAAACATTGAATAGGAGCACTAAGTGTTGATAGTCTATACTTTTCTGCCAAATAGATTACTTCTTCATCAAGCTCTACAGCAGTAAAGTGCGGCTTAAGATCGTATTTAGTTTCCAAGATATAAGGTATGCTGCCAAGCCCAAGTCCTAGAATCAAAGCAGATTTTGGCTTAAAATCATCAAAGTTCGTTTGCTCAAATGCGGTTGTGAAATTATCATAAAGGTCATCAAAACTGTAGACAGCAGTATCTGTACTCAGTTGATACCTGCCATTGACAAGACTGACATGCAAACTTGGATTCAGACTCCCCTCAACACTTTCTAAATGTTGTTCGACCAGATAACTAAGCCATATCTTCCACCTAGGAATCTTAATCATTTTCTTTGCTTAGCTCAGGTTTTTTGGGCTCCCAAGTTCTAAATTCAGCGTCGTCTTCAAATACCCTTGCAAGGATTGCTTTATCTCCATCATTAAGCATAATTCCTCGTCGCTCCATCATTACCGCTGCAGTTTCAAAGGCCTTGTTTAGTGTAAATGTCTTCATCCCGGATGCTCCTCCCCAAGAGAAAGATGGAATGAAATTTCTTGGAAAGTTTGACCCAAATACATTCGCACCAACTCCTATTACAGTACCTGTATTAAACATTGTATTGATACCACACTTAGAATGATCGCCCATGATTAGCCCACAGAATTGAAGGTCAGTTGACTGAAATCTTCTATCCTCGTAGGACCAAAGCTTCACTTTGGCATAGTTGTTCTTCAAGTTGGAAATATTTGTGTCCGCTCCTATGTTACACCACTCTCCAACAACTGAGTTCCCAATAAAACCATCGTGACCTTTATTGGAATAGGCTTGAAATACGGTATTACTAACCTCACCTCCTACTTTACAATGGGGACCAACAGTGGTTCCCGTATAGATCTTAGAACCCATTTTTATCGTTCCCGATTCGCAAAGCGCAAATGAACCTCGGATCATTGAACCTTCCATAATGGTGGCATTCTTACCGATATAAATTGGTCCATCTAATGCATTTAGAATAGCACATTCTACAGAAGAACCTTCTTCTAAGAATACTGGATGAGATCCTAAGACGGTATTTGTCGAACTGATTGGTTCAGATTTTCTGCCCTCTGTCAACAAAGCATAATCAAGCCCTATCTGTTCATGATTCTTTGTAAAAATATCATGCGGACGCTCAAGTATATTTATTATACCTGAATACTCTATACCCATCAAGTCATTGACGTCGTCCGTATCTACCAACTCTTCGAACTGGTGTTTATCAAGGCGTGCTGCAATAAGATTGTCACCAGTAATAAGTGCCTCACCAAAACTTAAAAGATCAATAGCCGTAATTAATTCTTCATCTGGAAGAATTGCTCCATTAATCACAATATTATCTTCAGAAATTTGAATTGGATATTTATCACTAAGGTAATCTTGAGTAATAAATGCTGCATGGGTTTCTAATCTACGCTCCCATTTTTCCCTTATTGTAAGAATTCCAACACGTAATTCACATACGGGTTTAAGAAATGTAAGGGGCAACAAACCATCTCGAGAGAGACTATCAATGAGAATAATATTTTTCATAAATCATTTCAGGTTAAGACAAGCTTCCAAGAAAGGAAACCACACTCCAAAAAAAAAGTTCCAATGACCGAGAAGGTTTTTGGAACTTTTTAGAAAAAGAAAAAGAAGGAAAATAATTCCTAATCCTCTTTTTTGGTTGCAAATTTTGCGAATTTCTTGTTGAATTTATCAATACGACCTGCCGTATCAACGAATTTCATCTTACCTGTAAAGAACGGGTGAGATGCACTAGAAATTTCTAATTTTATTAAAGGATACTCATTTCCGTCTTCCCATTCAACTGTATCCTTTGTATTCGCACATGATTTTGACATAAATGATATGTCATTTGAAAGATCTTTAAAGACCACTGTACGATATTCCTTTGGGTGTATACCTTTTTTCATCGCTATATTACTTTTCTGATTCGGACTGCAAATATAATTAGTTTTCTCTTAATAAAAAACCTTTCTTGAAAAATTGTTTTAATGTTTTTGCATTTAGAACTTATTATTTTTCAGTATATTAATTGAGACTTAAAATTACAAAACAATATGCTAACTGGGGATTATATAATAATTGGTGGGGGAACGGCTGCATGCGTTCTTGCAAACAGACTTTCTAAAAATCCAGCCAACGAAATAATCCTGATAGAAAGTGGGGGAAAACCGGATCATGCAAAACTTACAATTCCTGCATCCTTTTACCAAATGTTTAAGTCTAGATACGATTGGAACTTCCATACCGTTCCTCAAAAGCAAGTCAACAATAGAAAAATGTTTCAGCCTAGAGGTAAGATGCTCGGTGGCTGTTCACAGCTGAATGCGATGATATATATTCGTGGCGCAGCAAAGGACTATGACGAATGGGCAGCAATGGGCAACCATTTATGGTCATACAAAAAGGTTCTACCCTACTTCAAAAAGGGAAAAAACAATTTCTCAATAGACAGTCAATACCACACAAAAGGCGGCGAGCAAAATATCAGTAATCACAGAGTAATCGGGCATCTCACCAATGAATTCATAACCGCTGCGCAAGCAAATGGCTTCAAGCATAATCCTGACTTCAATGGCAAGGACCAAGTCGGAGTGGGAACCTATCAGTTATTTCAAAAAGGGGGAAAGCGAGAGAGTGTTTATGACTCCTTTCTCAAACCCATCCAAAAAAGAAGAAATTTAAGGATAATCACTGGTGCAACTGTCAAAAAGATTTTATTCGAAGACAACAAAGCTGAGTTCGTTGAATATTATGAAAATGGAAAACAAAAGAAAGCAAAAGCGAGGCGAGAGGTCATATTGTGCGCTGGCACATTTGGCAGCCCTCAAATTCTTATGCGTTCTGGAATTGGAGATATAAACGAACTTAAAGAACATGGAATAATTCCTAAAGTGGATATTAGCGAGGTTGGTAAAAACCTGCAAGATCATTTAGCCTTTGGCATCAATGTAGAAACATATGCAAGATACAGTTATGATGGCATTGACAAACTTCCTAAACTTTTAAAACCCTTACTCCAATACTTACTATTCAAAAGAGGTCCTTTAAGCTCTAACATTGCAGAAGGTGGTGCATTTTTTAAAACAGATAAAAGTCTTCCTGCTGCTGACTTCCAAATCCTGTTTGCACCTGCTACATTCATCAAACATGGCTTATTAGACTTAGGTAATCATAAGGGATTTACAATGGGTGCTTGCCATTTACAACCTGAAAGCCGAGGTACCGTAAAATTGAAAAACAAATCGCTAAGGGCAGCACCACTAATTGACCCGAATTACATGAGTGCTGAAGGAGATCGAGAAGCACTGGTAAAAGGTTATAAAGCTATTCAGAAAATACTCTATTCGAATCCATTGATCAAGTATGTCAAAAAAGAAAAATTCCCTTCAAAAAAACTAGAATCCTCTGATGAAATACTAGATTTTTTAAAAACCTACATACAAACACTATATCATCCAGTTGGTACATGTAGGATGGGACTCGACCTTGAATCTGTGGTGGATCAGCGATTAAAAGTTAGGGGAGTTGTTGGACTTCGAGTTGTAGATGCCTCCGTGATGCCTAAGATTATAAGAGGAAACACGCAGGCCCCTGTAATGATGATTGCAGAAAGGGCAGCTGAATTTATATTAAAAGACAGGCTTACCCTTTCCACAAGGATGGTTTACTAGATTGATTCCGATTGCATCTCTACGAGTTTGATATTCTTCGATTTTTTCAAGGATAAATAACCAAGACCAGATAGGAGGCAAAGAAAAGCCAATAAATACCAAAGCGTTGTGAATCCAAACCTCTCAGCAACACCCATACCTATCGCAGGCGAAGCAATATGCGCCACTGAATAAACCATCGTAAACCAAGACATATATCGGCCAGACCTCGCTTTCGGTGCCCAATTAATTGCCCAGGTATTTGAAAATGGCATAAATAATATCTCGCCAAACGTTACAAAAAGAGTAGATATCAGTAGGACTCCTATCCAGCCAATAAAGTTGAATACCAAAAATGAAACGCCTATCATAAACACCCCAATTGCTATTATATTTAAGGGTCTATACTTTTTTGAATTTGATAAATGAGCAACTAAAGGCATCTCATAAATCACTATAATCAAGCCGTTCAAACCCATCAACAAACCAACTTGATGTTCCTTGAGTGCCCATACTTCTTTGAGATAAACTGGAAACACAGAAAATAAATGCATAAACACAATTGCTGTAACCAGTGTCCAAAATAAAAAGGCAAGGTAAGTCCTATCTTTAGATGGCCTTCTGTCATCTCCAATAACTGAAGCAAGATCATCGTCCTTATCTTTGACTGGGACCTTTTTAGGGGATAAAATAAACAAGAAGAAAATAGCAGCAGCAATACAGGTCGTACCATCTACTATAAAAAGTCCCCCATATCCTACTCCTTGGGCAATCAAACCACCTATAAATGGGCCAAAAGCAAATCCTAGATTTATAGATAATCTCAGCAAAGAAATAGACATAAGTCTGTTCTCCGGTTTACTGTAAGCACCTATGGCTACTTGAGCAGCAGGTCTAAAACTTTCACTTATAACACTTAAACAGAAAATCTGAATAGCTACCTCATTGAAGGTGTCTGCCCACAGCAGACTATAAAAGCCAAAGCCTGACAGAAAGAGCGAAACAAACATGACTTTAA
>JBELIG010000211.1:0-5644 GCA_042091035.1 Sphingobacteriales bacterium
GACCCCCTGCGTGACAGGCAGGTATTCTAACCAACTGAACTACCAGACCGTGCTTATCTATTAAAGCGATGCAAATATATGACCTGAAAGTTATTTTCACAACTTTGTGTAAAGAAATTAAAAAAAATTTTGCGAATAGGTAATCTAAAACACTTGCTTTGTTAGTTTTGCAAAACCTTTTTAAAAAAGTGATATAATTTTATTACAAAAATCATCATTATGGTATTTCTTGAATTCGAAAAACCTTTGGAGACCTTGTATGAGCAATTAGATAAAATCAAGGAAGTTGGTCAAGGTGGAGATATTGATGTAGATAAGATGGTCCTCGAACTAGAAGAGAAGATCGACCTTAAGAAAAAAGAAATTTATGGAAACCTTACCGGTTGGCAGAAAGTTCAGCTTTCCCGCCATCCAGAGCGTCCATACACACTATATTATATTAATCAAATCTGTAAAGAATTCATTGAGCTTCATGGCGACCGCTATTGTAAAGATGACAAGGCAATCGTTGGAGGTATCGGTGAAATCGATGGACGTGCTGTTGTTATTCTTGGTCACCAAAAAGGTGTAAACACCAAGATGCGTCAGTATCGAAACTTCGGTATGGCAAATCCAGAAGGTTATCGCAAAGCCCTTCGTCTTATGAAGATGGCAGAGCGTTTTAATATGCCTGTAGTTACATTGATTGATACGCCGGGAGCATATCCTGGTATTGAAGCAGAGGAAAGAGGTCAAGCTGAAGCGATTGCAAGGAATCTCCTTGAAATGGCGCAATTGACTGTGCCAATAGTTTGTGTTGTGATTGGAGAAGGAGCATCTGGTGGGGCTATCGGTATCGGTCTTGGTGATCGGGTATACATGATGGAAAACACCTGGTATTCTGTGATTTCACCAGAATCATGTTCTTCTATTCTTTGGCGTTCTTGGGACTATAAAGAACAAGCCGCTGAACAGCTTAAGCTTACGGCTGATCACATGCATGATTTTGGAATTGTGGATGGTATCATCAAAGAACCTTCAGGTGGTGCGCATTCCAATCCTGAAGAAGCAGCTAAATTGGTTAAGCGTCATATAAAAAAGGCACTTGGTGAATTGGATGTTCTTGATACAGATACACTGATCAATCAGCGTATAGAAAAATATGCGTCTATTGGCCATTACGATACTGTCTAATAGTCCCTTTCAAAAAATCAAGTATGACATTTTTAGAAAATTGGAGAACTGCCATGGGGCAGTCTATACTCAAACGGAAGCTACAAAAAGGTGGTGCAATTGCAAGAAAAACAATTGCACTTGATAAACTAAAAAGTATCGGCTTGGTAGCATCTGGTAAAGATGCTGAGTATGAACAATGGACTAAGATGACTCAAAAAGTTTTCGGTACACAAGCGAAAATTAATTGGCTTTGGTATTCTACAGAGAAAGAGACAAAGCTGGAGAGTAGGCCTGAATTTGTGTTAGTGGATAAGAAGAGTTATTCCTTCTTCTACCAAGCTAAGCCAGCTGCTCTCGATAGCTTCAATAATCAAAAAAATGAGTTAATTTTGTGTTTGGATGAGGAACCCTCAATGGTTTTGATTAACTTCTTAGCACAATCCAAAGCTCAATTTAGAGTTGGATACTCAGGAATGCATGATTATAGTTTTGAATTAATGCTTGATATGAGTGCCAAGAAAACGAAAGCCCATTTCATTAGCGAAGCGCATAAGTATATTAAATTAATGAATCCTTCATAGCGTATGTTTCAAGCCAGAGGCTGTGGTGTAGCCATAATAACTCCATTCAAAGACGGTGGGATAGATTTCAAATCTTTGACTTCCTTGATAAATCATGTTATCATAGGTGGAGTAGACTTTATTGTTGTACTTGGTACAACAGGAGAGTCAGCATTATTGACTGCATATGAAACTGAAAAAGTTCTTAGCCATGTGCTTACTGTTGTTGATAATCGTGTTCCGATAGTAGTAGGAAACTTAGGGGGTAATAATACGCAAGCCTTGGTCAGTCGGATCAAGCAAATGGATCTTTCAGCCTTTGATGGTATTATGAGTAGTTCACCATCGTATGTGAAACCAACTCAAGAAGGTATCTATAGGCACTATATGAAAATGGCGGATGTTTCCCCTGTTCCTGTAATCATTTACAATGTACCAGGTCGCACAGCTTCAACTATTGAAGTAGATACCATTATTCGATTAGCAGATAATCATCCTCGATTCATGGCAGTAAAAGAGGCTTCCGGCGATATGAATTATGGATTAAAACTCCTAAAGGAGAAACCGGGCCATTTAGATGTATTATCTGGTGATGATCCTACTACAATGTCCTTGTGCATGATGGGAGCTTCCGGCGGTATATCTGTTATAGCGAATGCCTTTCCATATGCCTTCTCAGAAATGATTAAAGCCGCTCGTTCGAACAACTATGCATTAGCTAAGTCACTGAATGAGCAGATGATGGATATCCATCCATATCTTTACAGCGAAGGAAATCCTACGGGTATCAAATCTTTGCTTCATCAAATGGGACTTTGTTCCAAGGAAACTCGATTGCCGCTTGTTGCTGCAAGTGATGAACTTGACAAAGGTTTATTTGAACAAGTTCAGATCAGCGGTATTTTGGAGGTTAGTCCTGGGGTGAAGGAGCTTTAATTCCTTTTATCCGATCATAAAAATCTTTAAACATCTGTTGGTTTAGATCAGGTCTTTCCATGTCGTCTTGGCTGGCTTTAAGTTCACCATTTTCTTCTCTTAGATAAAAGTAGAATATAAACTTATCTTCCGAGCTTGCGTCTCCATCAAATGTGCCAAATCGCATATCATTGTATTGGATGATGCCCTTACTGTTTCGGAATAAGGCATAATAATTATCAGAGAACCAGGTCAGGGTTTGAATATCTGGATCTTCTTCATGTCCAGCTATGAGGTGATGGTTTTTTTCAACTCTTGATAGTGGCGCAAAGATTTCTGCTTCATCGTACAAGGAATATTGGCCTATATAATAGGCGCTGTCAGTTTCAGCTACCCCGGACCAAAGTATGTTGTTCAGGATAGTAGGGCTTACCCTATAACGCTGGTATTCAATGTTTTCTTTTTCCAAAGAAGCTTCAAAAACTCGATCTGCATGTATTTTATTGAAAATAGTCCAAGTCATGTACAGACACGATAGCCCTATTCCAGTCCAATTAAGTATAGTTCTGACTTTGATGTTTTTCCTGAAGAAAGCTGCTACGATCAATGGGATCATAAATGGAACAGTGTAAGCGGGATCAGCGACAGATATATTGTCCCAGGCAATCCTTGCATCCGAAAATGGCTGGAAGATTTGTGTGCCGTAGGACGTGCAACAATCTAAGAGCGGATGGGTTATGATACTCACAAAGAATAGTAAGTACCACTGTTTCCATTCCATCAGAACAGGCTTAAGTTCTTTTTTCCAATAATTTCGACTGAGTGCATATACGATAAGTGCAAGTGCAAGAAGTGAAACCACACTTATACCGGATACACCATTACTCGCAGTATTAAATATGATTGGAATCGCTAGCAGAGCAATCCAGAATCCAGTTATGCTTATACGCCATGCTTTTTGTTGATAAAGACCACTATCATATAGTCTCTTAGTAAGGTAAGCGAAAAGAGCAGGTGCTAAAAAAGCGAAAAGAAGTGAATGGCTGATTCCTCGATGAAAAGCTAAGGCAGAGATCTCATCTGTAACAAATTGTGACAGGACATCAAGGTCTGGAATAGTACCAGCAATACCTCCCCAAATCATAGCTCTGTTTCCTATTTTTTTTCCTGCAACTACCTCTCCGCAAGCTGCTCCTAATACGATTTGTGTCAGTGAATCCATTCGTTTCAATCAATTTGTCACAAAGATAGACAAAAGAAAAACAGCTTGGTTTTTACGCAAGCTGTTTTTCTTTGAAACTATTTCATTTTTACCCCAAAGGTCATGGAAATAATGAGGTTGTTTCCATCTATATCCACACTCTGCGGATAATTTCCGGCGACTAGATAGGGGCTGTACCCTTCACTAAAGACACTGTATTGAGCACCTACATTTAGGAAGATTGCATTGGCGAAAAAGCCAAATCCACCATTAAAGTGTTTTACACTAACATTATCTCTACCAAATGGTGAGCCTTGCTGGCCTGCACCGTATCTAAGCATAAAATTATTGATTCTAAACTCTCCACCTACATTAAAATTCCAGGCGCTTGCAAAGTCGGTTGCTATAGTATTATTTAGATCTTGCTCGTATTCAATGTCTGCTTGGTTGATTGTATTTGTAAATCTATATCTAGAGTTACGATAATCTACATATTCAGCAGTTGCACTAATAAAACCAAGCTTTTTGATAATTAATGCTCCACCAAAGTTAGCCCTCCATGGTGTTCTTACTTTGTAGTTAAAAAACCCTTCTGGTGAATAAGCTACGAAGTTTTGAAATGTATTATCGAAGGTATAACTATAGTCTAGAGTAGTGGTGTAGGACTCATCAAGTTCTATAGATGTTGGGCTTTGAATAGACCCTCCCAAGCGAAAATTGAAGCTAGGACGATATATAAATCCGATTTTTGCATTGAAGCCACTACCGCTAATGTCCAGCTCTTCTTCGTACACCAAATTGTCGAAGACAGCATTGGTATTTGTTTGTTGGTCTGTTTCGGTATAAGTTTTTGTTTCCGAGTAATTCACTGTTGGAAAATTCAAGGCACCACCAATAAAGAGTTTGTCTTCATAATTTCCAGCAAGGTTAACGGTCAATTCATTCATGGACCCTCTGGTTCTTACCAGTTGATTTCTAGAAACAGGTTCACCGTCATAGAAGTCATTTAAATATATTGTTTCATCCTCTGAACTTGGATAGATTGCACCAACTTCATATGCTAAACCGTCTTCAAAACCATTCAGTTCTTCGGAAAATAGTCCATCTGCCTGGTTGGCCCATCGGTCAGTGATACTACCTGGCGATGTTCCATTGTAATAGAACTCTCTATTGTAGTTCGCTATTCGGTTATAACCCACACCAAATGTAACACCTCTCCACCTGCTTTTATCTCTTTGATAACTTGTAGCAACAAAATGTATATGATTCAAAGAGAAGGGTGCTACGTTACTTTCGTAAGAAGTTTCATTGCTTGTGTTTAGCAATACAGCACGTGTACTAACAGGGTTTGTACCCATTCCAAATGAGAATTCAGAAAATTTATAAAATCCAAGACTTGCAGGGTTTTGGGCAGCTGCTGTAAAATCGGTACCCAACACACTCATGCTGTTTCCTGTAGCCAAAGAGCGTGCTGATGCATTGTAGTTTGTCTGACTGTAGTTCAGAATATCTGTTGCCAATTGGGCATATGAAGTGCTTGCCATGGTCATTAAGATCAGGCATAGAAAAGGTATATTTTTCATAAAGCAAATTTTGAAAAAAAAGTAGTTGAAGAATGATTCAGCAACTACTTTTTTTGTGTCAAGGGTGTGTGTTATTTTCCTCCTCTTCTTGATGAAGAGCTTCTTGAAGAAGATCCTGAGCTAGACCTTGGGCTAGACTTAGAGCTTGACGAGCTTGGTCTTTTGTACCCAGAGTTAGACTTAGAGCTTGACGAGCTTGGTCTTTTGTACCCAGAGTTAGACTTAGAGCT
>JBELIG010000212.1:0-3850 GCA_042091035.1 Sphingobacteriales bacterium
AGGAATCCCTACGAACTTTCCTTCGATGTGCTTGCTCAGTATTTAGTAACTCTTGCTGTTTCTG
Organism: Sphingobacteriales bacterium; assembly: GCA_042091035.1. Lineage (GTDB taxonomy): Bacteria > Bacteroidota > Bacteroidia > Chitinophagales > Saprospiraceae > AM-2324. The sequence continues at coordinate 65 of JBELIG010000212.1, forward strand.
ATGGCTTTTATCCCGATCAGATTTTAGAAGAAATATTGCAGACGCACGCATTTCAATATCTTGATCTGAATGAATGGCAATGGATTTTAAATTACATATCAAAAGGGTCTCAGAGTATGGAGGCCTATGATGAGTTTAGACGAGTGGAAGTACTTGAGGATGGTATGTTCAAAGTAAACAGTAGGCGCGTGGCAATGCGTCATAGAATGCAAATTGGGACTATAGTAGGAGATGGAGAACTCCGAGTGAAATTTGTAAAAGGGGGCTATTTGGGAACCGTAGAAGAGTGGTTTCTTTCAAAACTAGAGCCCGGTGATAGCTTTATTTTTGCAGGAAGAGTGCTTCAGTTGGTTCGTATTCGAGAGATGATTGCTCAGGTGAAAATCTCTAGAGCTAAGAAGCCTAAAGTAGTGAGTTGGATGGGTGGACGGATGACTTTATCCGCTCAGTTGGGCGCTCTTTTAAGGGAAGAGATGCAAAACATGAAAGAGAATCGAAATGCTTGTAAGGAATTTAAAGCACTGAGTTCTTTCTTGGAGAAGCAAGAAGCTTTGTCTGCAATTCCATCGTCAAATCAGTTGCTTATAGAATCCTTTGAATCTAGAGAAGGACATCATTTGTTGGTCTATCCTTTTGAGGGTAGATATGTACATGAGGCAATGTGTGCATTGTTGGCTTATCGGATATCTCAAGAATTTCCAATCTCATTTTCTTTGGCCTATAATGATTATGGTTTTGAGATCTTGTCTGATCAATTTGTAGACCCTGAACTAATACGGTCTAAAGCATTGCTTCGAGTAGAGGATATGCATGAAGATCTTTTGGAGAGTGTCAATGCTGCGGAGATTGCAAAGCGAACCTTCAGAGATATAGCAGTCATTTCAGGACTAGTTTTTACAGGACCACCCGATAAACGAAAAAAAGATAAGCACCTACAATCCAGCGCCCAAATGTTTTTCTCTGTGTTTGAGGATTACGAACCTGAAAATTTACTGTTCAATCAGGCATATAGCGAAGTGTATGCTTATCAGTTTCAGCAGGAACGGATGGAGCAAGCTATGCAAAGAATGAGTAAACAAGAATTGCTGATTCAGTCCTGTCCAAAACCAAGTCCATTTTCTTTTCCTATTATTACAGATCGACTGCGAGCACGTATGAGTAGTGAAGCACTCGGAGATAAAATTAAACGTATGATTGCTGAATATACTAAAGCATAGATGGAGGGTACACTGAAAATAAGTATAGCAGACGAAGAGATGATACTACATCCATATGGAGCACTCTATTGGGTGCGTATGGATATGGTCCTTATAGCAGATCTTCATATTGGAAAAATTGAACACTTCAGGAAGTCAGGTCTCGCCGTACCGGCAGGAATAGTGGAAGGAAATTTTAAAAGATTAGACAAGGTACTGGATACTTTTAAGCCAGCACACATCTACTTTTTGGGAGACCTTTTTCACAGTAAAAAAAATAGTGGCTGGGATCGATTTTTTAAGTGGATGGAAACTGTTTCCGTTCCAGTAAATCTCGTTTTAGGGAATCATGATCGGCATGACTTAAAATCAATTCCTAAAGGACTTATCAATATGATTTCAGACTTAGATATCGATAGATTTCTTTTGAGTCATCATCCAGAAGAACATGCAGGCAAATTCAATATTTGCGGGCATATTCATCCTGGAGTAGTAATCCGAGGGCGAGGAAAATCCTATGCCAAAAGTGCTTGTTTTGCAGTGGAGAAAAATCGACTTGTTTTACCTGCATTTGGCGTATTTACAGGCTTGCATCCTGTTGATTTAGAAAAATGTGCAGCGGTATATGTTTGTGCGGCGGATGAAGTTTTGAGGTTGAAATAAAGGTGAATTTAATGGGATGGTGAAGGAAGTGGTGTAACTTTTTATGCTACTTCGTATTCTATTAAATAGATACGTTTAAATTTAAAACCATTAAGAATGAAAAACAATTTATTGTCCATCCTACTTATAGGATATGCTAGCTTATCGCTTTGTTCTTGCTCCAATCAAACGAGTGAAAATGATAATTCAAGCAATGAAGCTCAGGTAGAATATGATACGATCATCACTTTTGATGCAAATACATTTGAAGAAACAGTAGAAATCGTTGAGCGTGCTGCTAAATCGGTTAAAGAAGTGATAAAGACAAAGCCTAAACCTAGCCTGCAGTATATGTCGATTAATAGAGGCGAATCAAAGGACACAATCATTGTTTTTTATCCCGATAGCTATGAAGAAATGGTCTACGTTCAAGAGGCTGGAAAAGATCTTAGAACTTTGTTGTTAGAAATCCAAAAGGATAAATTAAAGGATGCTGCAGATTTTGATTTCATGTTTAACGAAGGAGAAAAATACGATACTATTGTGGCGTTTTATAATACTGATTTTAGATTGGATTCTTACTTGGTAGAGGCAGGGACATTTTCTAAGAAGGATTTGAAATAACTGTTTTGTTTTTATAAATCAGCCCATTTTTTGCAATAAAAAGAGTAAGTTTAATCAAACCTACTCTTTTTTTATGCAGTGTATTAGACGTGTATTTTTAAGCTTCTGTTTGTCAATACTTCCTATGCTTATCTTCGGACAGTCAATCGCTGTGGATACTTTTATGCTTTTCTTTTTAGGTGGGCAATCGAATATGGAGGGCTATGGGTTCAATGATCGATTGCCAGATACCCTAATGCATGACTATAAGGATGTGATGATCTTCCAAGGTAATGCTGTAGCTGACGGCGAAACAGCAGGTGGTCTAGGGCTTTGGACTACTTTAGGACCTGGACACGGAGTTGGTTTTTCTTCTGATGGACATGAAAATAGATTATCCGATCGATTTGGTTTGGAATTAACTTTGGCAGCAAGATTAGGTGCGGAGTATCCAAAAGAGTCAATTGCATTTATAAAGTATGCAAGAGGTGGTTCCTCCTTGGATAGTTTGTCTGCTCGATATTTTGGCTCCTGGGAGCCCTCCTACAAGGGCAAAGGAGGAGTCAATCAGTATGACCACTTTTTGGAAACTGTAAAGAACGCCTTTAGCTCTTCAGATATTAATAAGGACGGTCGGCTAGATGTATTAATTCCTAAAGGTATTTTTTGGATGCAGGGTGAAGGAGATGCCGAAACATTGGAATCATCGGCTTATGACTATGAAAAAAATCTTCGGCAATTGATGGACTTGATGCGTCAGCAGTTTGGAAATCCAGAACTACCTGTTATCATAGGCAAGATATCGGATTCTGGTAGCGAAGATTCTTGGTTCGTATGGCCATATGGATCTATTGTAATGGATGCCCAGGAATCTTTTGTAAAGCATGACCCATATGCAACTATCGTCCGATCAACTTCAAACTATTCTTATTCAGATATTTGGCATTATAATACGGAGGGCTATCTAGACCTTGGAAGAGCCTTTGCAGCTGCATATATTGAACTTGTCTCCAGAGTTAACAAAGATTAAAGTAGGAGAAAAATATTTGTAATAGGTACACCATTTTCAAAGTATCCAGCATCTTAAGTCCAAACATACTTAAAGCGTGTTGAAATAATTTACCCAAACAAATAATGTAGTCATAGGAGTTATTTAATTTTTAGATGGCCCAGATTCTACAGTCTTTTAACTATCAATATGAATTTTTTAAAACAATTTAAATTACTTTCCGTAGCCCTTTTTCTATTTGCATTTAATAGCACGTCTATTGCTCAGACTAAGTCAGATCGGCTTGACCAACTTCTACAAAAATATTTCGAATACGGAAAATTTAATGGTTCTATC
>JBELIG010000212.1:3950-5608 GCA_042091035.1 Sphingobacteriales bacterium
GCTTGACCAACTTCTACAAAAATATTTCGAATACGGAAAATTTAATGGTTCTATCCTAGTGTCTTTTGAAGATGAAATACTACTAAATAGCGGATATGGATATGCGAATATGGAGTGGGAGCAGAACAATGCGGCAAATACTAAGCATCGTTTAGGATCTGTAACAAAGCAATTCACAGCTATGCTTATTCTACAGCTTGCCGAGAAAGGTGACTTAGATTTGCATCAACCAATATCCACTTACCTGCCGGATTACCCTAAAAAGGTTGGTCAAGTAATTACAGCTCATCATTTATTGACGCATTCAGCGGGTATTCCAAATTACACGGCTATTCCAGGCTTTATTCAATCCTATTCTATGGACGCTTTTAGTCCTGTGGAATTTCTTGATTTTTTCAAAGATCTAGATTTAGAATTTGAACCTGGGACACAGTTTAATTACAGTAATTCAGGATATTTCTTGCTGGGGTATATATTGGAAGAACTGACGGATATGTCATACGAAGACTTGTTGATTCAAAGAATTTTTGAGCCATTAGGTATGAAAAATACCGGTTATGATTCACATAGAGCAATTATAAGGAATAGAGCTGTAGGGTATGAAAAAAGTAGAAGATCGTACGTAAATTCTAGGTACTTGGATATGAGCGTTCCTTATGCTGCTGGATCTATGTATTCTACAACGGAAGATCTTGCAATTTGGGATGCAGCTCTCTATACAACTAAGCTTTTGAATGAGAAGTATATGAACCTCTTTCTAGCACCTCATCAAGAAACAAATGAAGGCTTTTACTATGGTTATGGTTGGGGACATGGAGATCTTCCAATAGGTACAAGTTCTGATTTGGCGACTGTTATTTCTCATGATGGAGGAATAAACGGGTTCAATACTCGAATAACAAAAATTAAAGCGGATAAGGCTCTTATAGTAATGCTCAATAATACGGGTGCTGCACCTCTAAGGGATATTGAAAATGCCATTCTTGCCGTGCTTTATGATAAATCATTTAATGAGCCTAAAGAATCATTAGCAAGAGAAACAGGAATACTGGCAGAAGAAGGTAAATATGTAGAGGCGATTAAGTTCTTTGAAGCTAATCTAGAAAATGAGGAATACGAATTTCTAGAATCTGATATCAATGAGCTAGGCTATCAGTTTTTAAATGCAAAAAACATGAAAGGAGCAGCCAGTGTATTTGAAGCAAACATGGTGCGTTTCCCAGAGTCATTTAATGTATATGATAGCTATGCAGAGGCTATGTTGTATGCTGGGAAAAGAAAGCAGGCGATAAAGTATTATGAGCGTTCTTTGGAGCTTAATCCAAATAATCAAAACGGGAAAAATATGTTGTCAAGAATGGGGGTTTCTTATACAGAGCAGCCTCAGTTGAAGTTATCAAGCGCCGATATGGAGCTTTATGTAGGTACATATGACATGGGACAAGGCTTTATGATCAAGGTATTTCAGAAGGATAATACCCTTTTTGCTGACGCAACTGGGCAAGGAACCTTTGAACTTCAGCTCATTTCAGAGGCCAAGTTCTTGGCTTTAGGCATTAATGCCAATCTATCGTTTTTATCTGAAAATGGAGGTCGTATTACTGGACTGCATGTAGTTCATAGTGAAATGGATGTAAAGGGTAAGAAGTTAGACTAAG
>JBELIG010000017.1:0-29378 GCA_042091035.1 Sphingobacteriales bacterium
TTGCAGTTTCTCATTGGCTACATTACCTACCTGTTGTTGAAAATTTGAAGTTAGGCTATATCGGTGTGGATTTTTTCTTTGTCATAAGTGGCTTTCTGATCAGCTACCAATTGATTGATTTGAATAAAGCTGTAGCAAAAGGAAACCTAAGTATTGGAAAAGGGATTTCTAATTTTATCATTCGCAGGGGCTTAAGAATTTTTCCACTCTACTATTTTATATTGTTGCTGGCTACTGTTTTTAATGATGGAGCCATAAAGAATGCGCTTCTTTACAATATCACCTATATCTCGAATTTCTATTTCATCAAAGTTGGGCATTGGGATAGTATATTTTCCCACTTTTGGTCTTTATCTGTGGAAGAGCATTTTTATTTGTGCTGGCCTGTTTTGTTATTATTCATTCGGGGAAATAAAATACCTCAAGCCATTTTGAGCATAGCATTGTTTTCAGTGTTCTTCAGATGGTATACTTATTCGGAATCCTTTCCTTATTTCTGGGTCCATATTCATACACTTTCCTGCTTGGATTTATTCATGTACGGTGCTGCTTTAGCTTATTTTTTGAATAGCTATAAGGATATATTTTATCGATTCTTCGGTCATAGGTATACTCGAATTGTAGTGCTGCTTGGTCTTGCTGCTTCTTATTTGTTGTTTATGAATGTATCAACAGAGAGTGCATATGTATGGGTGTTTTTTAGAATGATTTTTGGCGTATTCTGTTCGGGTTTAGTAGGTTTGTTAGTCTTGGGTTTTGCCGGAAATGCAAAATATGTATTTGAACATCCTTGGCTAATAAAAGGGGGTAGGATATCCTATGCTATATACCTATTACATAACTTTGTACCTGGAATTCTATTGGGCATAAAACAATTTGATCTTCCAATAGCCGTCAATTTTATTATTTATTTTGTGACTACGGTCTTACTGAGTTTACTCCTAAATAGGATTATTGAAAAACCAATTCGTAAGCTGGGACATAAGTTCAAAATAAACTTCAAAGAAAAATAGACCTGAAGGATTCGATCAATTACTACTATTGCTATTTGTTCTCTTTTTGACAATGATAGATGTGATAAATTGGAAAATTCAGAATTCTACGCCTTGAACAATTGTCAAAAACTGATTTATATTTTCTGAAATGAAAAGCAGAAAGCAGTACTTGACTCATATAGCCTTTGTTCTTCAATATGCCGTATGCACTCTTTAATATTTTTGATTTCATCTCTTCAGAAAAGAAGGAAAAGGGTATAGAAGAAATTATACTGTCCACATCTTCTGAAACGTATTTATTGATATTCTCTGCTCCATCATTGATTATGGTGAGCCTTTTATCAATGATGTGTTTCTCAGCATGTTCGCAAAAAGATTTATGGACTTCAAAAGCGTATACCTTGCTGTTAGGACCTATTTTGTTTAAAATGGCTTTGGTTATATTTCCATGTCCCATCCCAAATTCAACAATCACCAAATTATCCTCACTGGGAATGCGGCTGATTATTTCATCTTCAACTTGTTTGTTCGTCTCAACAATTGCTCCTGTTACAAAAATATTACGCGTGTAGTTTATTGCAGTTTTGATCTTTTGAATCATGTCTATCTTTTTGTGTTGTTCATAACTTCAATTTAAGTTATTTCTAGGGATGAATAAAACAGGGGGAGGGTAGAAAGAAAGTTTTCGTCGGCTGTTTGATTTAAAAAGTCAAGCAGCTATCATCACTCTAAAATTAAAAAAAATAGACTTATTTTAAAGAAAATAGATTTTAGATTCTAAACAGGCATAGGATATGGACAGAAGGAAATTCGTAATCAATGGAAGCTGGATGACTGCTGCCTCAGTAGGAGGTAGTTCCTTTCTTAAACAACTAATCTCCAATTTAAATAGCAGATTTGTGAGTATGCGTCCACCTTTGGAGCAAAGAACATTTTCAAGTCCGGCAGTAGAATCAGTTCTTGAAACGGTAAAGCGCAATATTGCTGATGAAGAGCTTGCCTGGATGTTTGAAAATTGTTACCCAAATACATTAGATACTACTGTTGATTATGAGTTCACAGCAGGCAAGCCGGATACTTTCATTATAACTGGTGATATAGATGCTATGTGGCTCAGAGATTCTACAGCCCAAGTTTGGCCGTATATGTCTCTTATTGGCAAGGATCCTAAGTTAAAAGATTTAATACATGGTTTAATAAATAGGCAAGTCCAGTGTGTATTGTTAGATCCTTATGCGAATGCTTTTTATAAAGATAAAAATAGGGTTTCCTATTGGGCTGAGGACCAACCTGCTCCAATAGATGGAGTTCATGAGCGTAAGTGGGAAATTGATTCTTTATGCTATGTTATTCGTTTGTCCTACGGTTATTACATGGAAACAAAAGACAGTAGTTTTATGGATGAGGATTGGGATCGTGCAATGCGATTAATAGTCTCCACCCTTAAGACAGAGCAACGAAAAAATGGTAGTAGTCCCTACAGCTTTGCTCGAAGAACAACAGCAATGATAGACGCCCCTATATTTAATGGTACAGGGAGGCCCACTAAGCCCAATGGTTTGATTTGTTCTATGTTTAGGCCGTCTGACGATGCTACAATGTATCCTTATCTGATTCCTTCAAACATCTTTGCGGTTCAGTCCCTCCGTCAATTGGCAAATATGTACGAGGTGGAATTGGACAAAGCCAAGTTTGCTGAGCAGTGTTCTTCCTTTGCCGATGAAGTGGATTATGCCATCCAAGCCTATGGCGTAATAGAACATAAGCAGTTTGGAAAAATATATGCTTATGAGGTAGATGGTTTTGGAAATGCCTTGTTTATGGATGATGCTAATGTGCCCTCCTTGATGTCATTAGCTTATCTAGGAGTTCATTCGCCTGACGATGAATTATACCGAAGGACAAGATCCTTTTTGTTGAGTAATTCTAATCCTTATTTTTTGCGCGGAGCGTATGCTGAAGGCCAGGCAAGTCCGCATACCGGTAAAGAAAAGATATGGCCTATGGGGATAATACTTCGAGCAATGACCTCGACCGATAAAGAAGAAATTAAGCATTGTTTGCAAATGCTGAAGCATACGCATGGGGGGACTGGTTTTATGCATGAAGCTTTTCATAAGGATGATCCTACAGATTATAATAGGGCTTGGTTTGCATGGGCAAACACCTTGTTTGGGGAGTTGGTAGTAAAGGTATTTGAAACCTATCCCGAAATACTTAAAGAAAGCCTAGATTAGGCTGATCTTATTTCTTTTGTTAGGAGAAAAAAAGACAATAATTTATTTTATAATTTTATTTAAAATATATTTCCGTGATTTTTGAATTGGATGTCTGTTCAATTAAAAATCATCCTATCCTGCCAGTAGTAAAACCACCAACAATTACATGAATATGATCATATTTGTAATGGGTGTGTCTGCCTCAGGTAAGACGACTATTGGCCAACTTTTATCAAAAGAACTTAGATTCCCATTTTATGATGCGGATGATTTTCATCCTGATGCTAATTTAAAGAAAATGGCATCAGGACGTGCTTTAGATGATTCAGATCGAACTGATTGGTTACTTGCATTAAATGCATTGACTAAGCGAGTATCCAATGCTGTTGTTGCTTGCTCGGCATTAAAAGAATCCTATCGGAAGTTATTAACAGATAACTTGGATCGAGATTTTCATTTCGTGTACCTCAAAGGAACTTACGATCAAATCTATGATCGTATGATCGAAAGAGAAGGACATATAATGCCTGTTTCTCTGCTGCAATCTCAGTTTGATACCCTCGAAGAGCCCTTGAATGCCTTAACTGTTTCGGTTGAATTGAATCCTCAAGAAATTATAGAAAGAATAATGAATAGATTAAATCCTAGCTGTGATTTTGGTTTGATTGGGTTGGGCGTGATGGGAAAGAGCTTGTCTAGAAATCTGATCAACAACAATGTGAAACTAGCCATGTACAATCGGCATATTGATGATTTAGAGGAACGGGTTGCTGAAGATTTTAAAAAAGAATATCAGTTGAATACAGCTAAAGCCTTTGATGATCTCGGTTTATTTGTTGAATCTTTGAATACCCCGAGGAAAATCATGCTAATGGTTAGTGCAGGACCTGCAATTGATCATATAGTGGAGGATTTGATTCCATTGTTGAATGCTGGAGATATAATAATCGATGGAGGTAACTCACATTATTCTGATACTAAACGAAGAATGGAATACCTGGAGCAGCAAAATATTCAATTCATTGGGACTGGAGTTTCAGGAGGAGAAGAAGGTGCACTCAAGGGGCCTTCTATTATGCCTGGTGGACATCCTAATGCCTATGCCGAGGTGAAGCCTTTTCTAGAGGCAATAGCTGCAAAAGATAAAAATGGCTTTCCATGTTGTACGTACATCGGAACAGCAGGAAGTGGCCACTTCGTGAAAATGGTGCATAATGGTATTGAATATGCCGAAATGCAGTTGTTGGCCGAAGTGTATCAGTTATGCAGATTCGGAAGAGCTATGACGCCTGAGCAGATTGCAGATCTTTTTGAATCATGGAGACCTGATGGTTTGGATAGTTATTTGCTAGAGATCACGATTGATATACTTAGGAAAAAGGAAGATGATGACTATTTAATTGATCATATACTTGATAAAGCGGGTAATAAAGGAACAGGAAACTGGACAACTGTTGCAGCAAGTCAACTCGGCTATCCAGCGACTATGATCACAACTGCATTATATGCTCGATATGTTTCTGCTTATAAGTCGGATAGAGCGGAGGCGTCAGAAGTATATGGATTTGAACAAAGGAGTGCCGCTACTCTTACATCTGATGAGCTAAAGGAGGCTTATAGGCTTGCTAGAATAATCAACCATCATCAAGGCTTCGAATTGATGCGCTCTGCTTCTGAGGCCTTTGCCTGGGATTTAGACCTGAGTGGAATTGCTCGTATCTGGACGAATGGCTGCATTATTCGATCTGAATTGATGAATCAATTGATCCTTCCACTTGAAGGAAAGCAAGCTATTCTCATTCAACCCGAGCAAGTCATGACGATTACTGCTGGGCGAAAAGATCTTATTAGCTTAATAACTAAAGGTCTAGGTGCGGGATATAGTATGCCCTGCTTTGCGGCTGCCTTGAATTTTTTAAATGGATATACAGAAGCTAGAGGCTCTGCGAATATAATTCAAGCTCAACGCGACTATTTTGGTGCTCACCGCTATCAACGTTTGGATGATCCGTCTGCTAAGACCTATCATACTCAGTGGGCTTAAAGTGTACTTTTCTTAATTTATCTGATCTACTTTTTTGATTATGGATTATCAATTACTGATGGCTGTTTTAGCTGGAGTTATTATCCTGCTAGCCTTGATTTTAAAGTTAAAAATCCCCGCTTTTATAGCATTATTAATAGCGAGTATTAGCTCAGGTTTATTGGCGGGAATGGATGCCAATATGATTATAGAGACTATCCAAAAGGGTATGGGAGGGACGCTAGGGTTTGTTGCTACTGTAGTTGGTCTGGGTGCCATGTTTGGCGCTATTCTTGAACATACTGGAGGTGCTCAGCGTATCGCCAGCTTTTTATTGGATAAATTTGGACTCAAGAACAGTCCTCTGGCTATGGTACTAGCCGGTTTTTTAATTGCTATACCCGTTTTTTTTGATGTGGCTTTTATAATCCTTGTCCCTATGGTCTATGCGCTGCAACGCAAAACAGGCAAATCTCTCTTGCTCTATGCTATTCCTTTATTGGCAGGGCTTGCAATAACACACTCTTTCATTCCGCCTACGCCTGGTCCTATTGCTGTAGCAAAGCTTTTGAAAGCCTCACTTGGTTGGGTGATTCTCGTTGGCTTTATTGTTGGAATTCCTACAGCACTGTTCAGTGGGCTTTTGTTTGGAAAATACATCGCTAAACGAATACATGTTGAGGCGCCAGAAGTTGCAGTTGAATCAGCAGTGAAGGATGGGAAATCACAAACAGTGGGAATGATCTTAGCTATTATAGGACTTCCAATTGGACTCATTCTATTGGGTACTTTTCTAGATAGTGGATTGATTGTGGTAGAGCATGCAGGATTTTTTCAGTTAATTCAATTATTAGGCCATCCGTTTACTGCATTGATCTTGGCAAATTTAGCCGCATGGTACCTATTAGGTAGAAAACATGGAATCAGTAAGGATGATTTATTTTCAATTACGAGTAAGTCTATGGCTCCGGCTGGGACTATTATCTTGCTGACTGGTGCTGGTGGTGTTTTTAAGCAGGTACTTGTAGATACAGGTGCGGGTTCTATGATTGCATCTTCACTAACAGAGATTGGTTTTCCATTGATCCTTTTTGGCTTTTTAGCAGCTGCATTAGTAAGAATTATACAGGGCTCTGCAACTGTCGCAATGATTACCGGTGCTGGCTTAGTAGCTCCCTTATTGGATGGTCAGGACTTGAGTAACCCAAAGTTAGCTTGCTTAGTTATTGCAATAGCATCTGGGGCTTCTGTACTTTCCCATGTCAACGATAGTGGCTTTTGGTTGGTTAGCCAATATCTAGGCCTCAGCGAAAGGCAAACCTTTAGATCATGGACAATGATGACTACTGTTTTGGCAGGTACTGGATTTATCTCTGCTTGGCTATTATGGTTGATCTTATAGGTCTAATTTCTTAGCTCGTTTGAAACGGACTTTCTTTGTAATTGTTCTAAATTTATGAGCAGCAATCGAGCGTATTAAATTAAATACTTTATTTATGAAAAACAGACCAGGAGAAGAAGTGGTGTTTAAGTGTGGAAAAAGAATGAAAAACAGCTTTATGCTGGCTCCACTAACAAATAGACAAAGCTATGAGGATGGTCGTCTTTCCGATGATGAGTATAATTGGTTGGTTAAAAGAGCAGCTGGACAGTTTGGTCTTGTAATGACCTGTGCATCTCATGTTCAAGAAGTAGGAAAAGGTTTTCCTGGCCAATTGGGCATTTTTTCAGATCTACATAAGCCTGGACATGAACGATTGGTTCATGGACTTAAAGCTCATGGTGCACTTGCTGTCGTGCAACTTCATCACGCCGGTATGCGATCTCCTAAAGAGCTAATTAATGAAGCGCCTGTATGTCCCTCTACCATTGAAAAATATGAATCAAGAGGTCTGTCGACTCAGGAGGTTTTTGCATTAAGGGATGCTTTTGTGCAGGCTGCAATACGGGCCAAAGAATGTGGTTATGATGGAGTGGAGATTCATGGAGCTCACGGCTACATCCTTACCCAGTTTCTGAGCGCTAAGATCAATGACCGAAGGGATATATATGGAGGTTCTTTAGAAAACAGGGCTCGGTTGATCTTTGAAATCATGCAGGGTGTTCGGAGCTACTGTGGACCTGAATTTTTACTCGGAATTAGACTTTCTCCTGAACGATTTGGTATGGATATTGGAGAAATCCGTTGGGTCTGTCAACGGTTGATTGATAACTATGAAATAGACTTTTTGGATATATCACTGTGGGATAGTTTTAAAATGCCAGAGGATAAAGCTTTTCAGGAAAGAAGCTTGTTAAATTGTTTTACGGATCTTGATTTTAAGGGAGTTAAATTGACTGTTGCAGGGAATATTAAATCGGCTAAGGACGTGCAGCAGATTCTTGATGCTGGAGTTGACTTTGTTAGTATTGGTCGCTCAGGTATTTTACATCACGATTTCCCAAAAAGAGTTATTGCAAATCCAACTTTTGAGCCTGTATCTAATCCAGTAAGTCCTGTTTATTTAAGGGCTGAAGGATTAAGCGATATTTTTATTGATTATATGCGTAAGTGGCCAGGATTTGTGGAGCCTAAAGACGAGCTTGATTAAATTTGACTTTCATAGGTTTGAATGAATTGTTTGATAATCAATAGTGTTACACTTTTGGAAATGATAAACCGAAAATGATTAAACTAGGAATTGATGAATACAAAACGGCAACGCATTCAATCTCTTGACTTATTGAAGGGATTAATAATGGTGGTAATGGCTTTGGACCATGTAAGAGACTATTTTCATTACGACTCCTTTTTCTTTGATCCTACGGACCCAACACAAACGAATGGAGCGATTTTTTTGACTCGATGGATTACGCATTATTGTGCACCCGCTTTTAGTTTTTTAGCAGGAATATCTGCCTTTTTAATTGGACGTAGGAAGTCTAAAGCTGACTTGTCTTCTTTTTTATTGAAAAGAGGTATCTGGCTTATTTTTATTGAGTTTACGATTGTAAATTTTGCCTGGTTTTTTGATTATCAATTCGATACAATAGGCTTTTTGGTGATTTATTGTTTAGGTGTTAGCATGCTTTTTTTAGCTGCAATCATTCATCTTAAGCTGAATCATATCTTGATATTTAGTTTAGTTATTATTCTAGGTCACAATAGTTTGGATTACCTGGGTATTGAATCTTCTATAGCCTGGTCATTGATCCATGAGTTTGGTTTCTTTTCACTTGATAATGGAAAACTATTATTTGTAGGTTATCCGATAATACCTTGGATTGCCGTCATGTCTTTGGGCTATTATTTTGGCTCCTTTTATGATCCTTCTTTTTCTGCCGAGAAGCGAAAAAGAATATTCAAGATTATTGGTTTTACAGCTGTAGTTGCTTTTGTAGGTATTCGTATAATCAATGGCTACGGAAATAGTAAGTTTTGGGCAGCGCAAGATACTTTTGGGCAAACCATATTCTCCTTTATGGATCCCTCAAAATATCCTCCTTCATTGACCTATCTTTTGATGACTTTAGGACCTATTTTTATTTTCTTGGCTTATTCAGAGCAGTTGAAAGGAAAGCTTGTTGAATTCTTTAAAGTATATGGACGAGTGCCATTTTTCTATTATATCCTGCACTTATATTTAATCCATGGTTTGGCACTTTTTGTGGCATGGTTTACTGGATTTGGATGGGAAAAGATGCTTGTAAAAGGCTGGGTATCTGCTTCGCCAGAACTCGATGGCTTTGGTTATGATCTTTGGCTGGTATATGCGATATGGATAGGTGTCGTTCTTGCTCTTTATCCACTTTGTAAGCGATTCAGTGATTATAAAAAGGAAAACAAAGACAAAGCTTGGTTGAGCTATTTATAGGAACTAAATCAAAAAAGGACTTCCAATTGGAAGTCCTTTTTTATGGCCTAATTTATCTTCATTATTTTTATAGATTGGGAGTCTGTATTTAACAAATATAGATCAGCTGGCAGTTCGGATAGATCAATCATTTGATCTTGTCCTGTTAATATGCCGCTTTTGAGTTCTTGACCAGTGCTACTTATTATTCTATATGGGATTGCTTCTGTAATAAGTCCTCTTATTTGAACAGATGCTGTAGCTGGGTTTGGAAACACACTCAATCTTTCAAGTGAAACTTCTTTAGTACTAGTGCTAATTATTGGATTGTATCCATTGATATCATAGCGAGAAAAGAATTTCCAGATTTCATTAGAAGCACTAAAGTCTTGGTTTGTTCCTGCAAAGTTAAACGGTGCGCCCGGCCAAGTATGTCCTCCGTCATAAATCTTGAAGTGCTCCGTTGTTATTTCAGTATCTTCATTTGTATAGACGAAATGGTCTGCAGTACAATTGTCATTTGGGCTTATATCTGGAACTTCATTAATTTTTGGTGTAGCATCACAGTTATTGAAATTTATCCAGTACGTCATAACATCCTCTATAGATTCAGACCACAGAACTCCTCCGTTGTAAGGTACCGTGCCATCTGTAGTGCCGTGAATTTGCATCATAGGCATAGCGTGTTGCGGATTACAGGCAGAAAGTGTTTCTGGTGTCATAGACCCAGTTACAGAAGCAATCGCTGCAATACGATTACTCAATTCACAAGCGAGACGGAAACTAAAGTATCCACCATTTGACATACCTGTAGAATAAATTCTATCCGCATTGATGTTATAGTTTGCTGAGATCGTATCGATCATAGCATTTGTAAAACCAACATCATCTGTTGTACTTCCAGCAGTGAAACCACCAACATTCCAATGGGCACTTCCATTGATTAGAGTTCCTTCAGGGTGTATAAGAATGAACCCTGCGGTATCTGCTATTGATCTGAAATCGCCGTAAAAGGTTTGCTCGAATCCGTTACTTCCAAATCCATGAAAGTTAAAAAGTAAGGGGACTGGCTTGTCGCCTGTGTAAGAATCAGGAATGTACACTGCATAGTCCCTACTGATCCCATCATGTTCAAGTGATAGGTTTAAAGTAGTTTGAGCATTAATGCCCATAGCAAGGCATATTAGAGATAAGGAGTAAAGTATTGACTTCATTAATGAGGGAGTTTGCTACCAAACATTTTATTGTATTTGATAGTTTAGAATTTAAACTGCTAAATAGTTGCAATTTATATTCTTGTTTTATAACTAAGATTGTACTAGAATGATAGTGATTATTGAGCGTAAAAAGTATTAAACAAAGATTTTTATTTAATTATTTTACATATGTTTGTTTGATCTCAATTGCCTCGTATTAAATTATTTGTTGTGCTTATGGTTTCTGATCGATTTATATTAAGAGAAATTAGAGCGGAGGATATTCAATACATCCACAAAGGACTCTCCAACCCAGCCGTTACTCAGTTCTATGACGTACATTTTTCCACCTTGAAAGACACTGAGCTTCAAATGGAGTGGTACGCTAATCTAAAGAAGACGGGTACTGGTGTTTGGTGGCTGATTTTTGATATTCAGACAGGTGTTTTTGTTGGTGCAGGAGGCTATAATAGTTTAGAGAAAACACACAAAAAGGCTGAGTTGGGTTTTTGGCTCTTACCGGAGTTTTGGGGAAAAGGAATTATGGGAGAAGTTATGCCAATTATGATCAACTATGGCTTTGAGAATCTGTCCTTGAATCGATTAGAGGCCTATGTGTTGAAGGGGAATTTAAAGTGCAAATCAGCTTTGTCTAAACTTAATTTTGTTTATGAAGGAACAATGCGTGAGTGTGAGCTGAAAAATGACCACTACATTAGCGTTGATTTTTATTCAATGTTAAAAAAAGAGTGGATCAAATAAACTTTTTTGCTTCCAGTTTATTCTCTATCTGTTCGAATTATTTTCAAGGCATTGGAAATTGAAAAAAAGTATATAACTTTACAGGACAATCAAACGAATATGAATATTAGTCAGAATTTACATCATCATCATTTTCATTCTTGCTTTCAGGCGAGGTGCTAATGATATGTGCTGACTAGATCAAAAATATTATTAACCCGTCTGAGTAATCAGACGGGTTTTTCTTTTTTCAGAACTCCTCAGTTTACTCAGTCGTATTTTTTTTAATGAATGAGTAAATTAAAAATTGCAATTCAGAAGAGTGGAAGGCTCCACGATGAATCACTCCAATTGCTGAAATCCTGTGGGATTAAAATTGATAATGGCAAGGATCAGTTAAAAGTTTCTGTACCCAACTTTCCTATGGAGGTCTTGTACTTGAGGAACTCTGATATACCTCAGTATCTAGAGGATGCTGTTGTCGATATTGCTATAGTCGGAGAAAATCTTCTTATAGAAAAAAGTAAGGCCGTAGATGTTATTCTTAAGCTTGGCTTTTCTCAATGCAGGGTATCCTTGGCTGCTCCTAAGGAGGCAGAAGTTTTGGATACAACATACTTTGAGGGAAAAAAGATCGCTACATCTTACCCCAATACAGTCAATGATTTTTTACGCACCAGAAATGTAAGAGCAGATATACATGTTATTTCTGGTTCTGTAGAGATTGCTCCAAACATTGGTTTAGCTGACGGTATCTGTGATATTGTTAGTTCAGGTTCTACCCTTTTTAAAAATGGATTGAAAGAGACGGAAGTCATTTTAAGGTCGGAAGCTGTGCTTGCTGCCTCTCAGCAACTAAGTGATGCCAAGCAGGCTATTCTCGATAAACTGCTTTTCAGAATTGAATCCATACTACAGGCAAAAAAATCTAAGTATGTTTTGATGAATGTGCCTAATTCAAAGATTGATGCAGTGAGTGATTTATTGCCTGTTCTTCGCTCACCTACGGTATTGCCCTTAGCAGAGCCTGGCTGGAGTTCACTGCACTCCGTAATCGAGGAAGAGAAATTCTGGGAGGTGATTGATGCCTTGAAAGATGCTGGAGCAGAAGGTATTTTAATTGCCCCAATAGATAAAATGGTACTCTAATGAAAAGATATAATTATCCTGAAAAAAAGGATTGGCAGCAGATCTGTCAACGACCAACAATGAATAGAGGAGACCTTACTACTTCTGTTCAAAAAATACTCGATGCTGTAAGACTTCGTGGGGATGAAGCCTTACTTGAATATACAACTGCCTTTGATAAGGTTAGTCTCGAGTATATTCAGGTATCCAGTCAAGAATTTGTTGAAGCAACTAATTCAGTAAATCCTGCACTCAAGGAAGCTATAATTCTTGCACGTAAAAATATAGAACAGTTTCATGCGGTCCAAGGGGAACAAGTCAACTTTGTAGAGCCTGTAGATGGTGTGCTTTGTTGGAGGAAAAGTGTAGCTATAGAAAAGGTTGGCTTGTATATACCTGGAGGGACTGCACCCTTGTTTTCTACAGTTTTAATGCTTGCGATTCCCGCTTTATTAGCAGGCTGTAAGGAGATAGTATTGTGTAGTCCACCGGATCAAAATGGTGACATTCACCCAGCTATATTGTATACAGCAGATCTTTTGGGTATCCGTAAAGTGTTCAAAGTAGGCGGTGCTCAGGCGATTGCTGCAATGACTTATGGAACTGAAAGCATACCAGCAGTATATAAGATATTTGGACCAGGAAATCAATTTGTAACTAAAGCAAAGGAGCTAGTTCAACAGGAAGGTATTGCAATAGATATGCCAGCAGGTCCTAGTGAGGTATTGGTGATAGCGGATGAAACTGCAAACCCTGAATTTGTAGCAGCAGACTTGCTTTCTCAGGCAGAGCACGGAGCCGACAGTCAAGTGCTACTGTTGAGTACTAGTGCATATATTATTGAATCTGTCTTCAAAGCATTGGATGTTCAACTGGAGAATCTTCCAAGAAAAGAAATTGCAAGTGCAGCTTTAAGGAACAGTGCAGCAGTGCTTTGCCAAGATATAGAAACCTGCATGGACTTGAGTAATGCCTATGCGCCAGAACACTTGATTCTTGCTTCGGATAATGCAGAGCAGTGGTTGGACTTAGTAGGCAATGCAGGCTCTGTATTTGTAGGTAATTATTCATGTGAAAGCGCAGGTGATTATGCAAGTGGTACAAATCACACCTTGCCTACAAACGGCATGGCAAGAAGTTATAGCGGTGTTTCTCTGGATAGCTTTGTACGTAAGATCACCTTTCAAAAATTGAATGCTGAAGGTATTCAAAATATCGGCCCAGCTATAGAGATAATGGCAGAAGCAGAGGAATTAATTGCCCACAAGAATGCTGTTAGTATTCGCTTAAAAAAATTGCAAGATGGATCAGATAAATAAGCTTGTTCGAAGGAATATTTTGGACTTGCTTGCTTACAGCTGTGCAAGGGATGAGTATACGGGTAAACAAGGGACCTTTTTAGATGCAAATGAAAGTCCTTATGGAGATCTCAATCGCTACCCCGATCCTCAGCAGCAACTGTTGAAGTCCTTGTGGGCTAAGGAAAAAGATATCGATGTCAATAAGGTATTTGTTGGGAATGGTAGTGATGAGGTCATCGATCTTTTGTTCAGAGTTTTCTGCGAGCCAGGACAGGATAAGGTGATTGCCTTTACGCCCGGTTATGGTATGTATAGGGTTTCAGCAGCTATCAATAATGTTGAACTGATTGAACTTCCCTTGGGGGATGATTTTGAATTGCTTGTGGATGAAGTACTTCCCTTTTTTACTGACCCTGCTATCAAATTAATGTTTGTTTGTTCACCAAATAATCCAACAGGTAATTGTATGGATGCAGAGGTGCTAGAAGATCTTGTTCAGCGCTTTCAGGGGCTTGTCGTAGTGGATGAAGCTTATATAGATTTTTGCCCAGAAAAGACTAAAACATCTTGGCTAGATAAATATCCAAATCTGGTAATAACGCAGACTATGAGTAAGGCTTGGGGACTTGCTGCTGCAAGAATTGGGTTTGCATTGTCGAGTCCTTCAATTGTTGGTCTTTTGAACAAAGTGAAGCCCCCTTATAATGTAAGTACACTGAATCAGGAACAGGCTATTCAAACTTTATTGGATAAACAGCAAATCGTAAATAATGTCCAGCAAATTTTAGACGCGAGAGCAGCCTTGGTCAAGCAACTTGAAGCCTTGGAGGTGGTTTTGCAGATATTCCCATCGGATACAAATTTTTTACTGGTTCGATTTAAAGATGCGGAGGCTATCTACCAGGCATTGATAAGTAAGTCGGTCATTGTTCGAAATAGAAATAATCTAGTCAGTGGATGCCTTCGGATAAGCATAGGGACAAAGCTGGAACAAGAAAAATTAATCACAGTATTAAAGAGAATAACAAATGAAGAAGGTATTATTTATTGATAGAGATGGCACTTTGGTGATAGAACCTCCTGTAGATTATCAATTGGATAGCCTTGATAAATTAGAATTCTATCCAGGTGTGTTTCAGAATTTGGCGAGAATAGTAAAGGAGTTTGACTTTGAGTTGGTCATGGTTACTAATCAGGATGGACTTGGAACAGATTCATTCCCTGAATCGGATTTTTGGCCTGCACAGGATAAGATTATTCAAGCCTTTGCCAACGAGGGTATTGTATTTGATGAAGTCTGTATTGATAGGAGTTTTCCAGAGGACCAAAAGGATAGCAGAAAGCCAGGTACTGCTCTGTTGAACAAGTATATATATGGGGATTATGATTTAGAGCATTCATTTGTGATTGGTGATCGGGAGACAGATATACAGCTTGCATCAAATTTAAATGCTCAAGGTATTTTCATTGGAACAGCCTGTGTCTCTGATGCAGCACTTGTAACAAAGGATTGGCAGGAGATCTACCAGTTTTTGAAGGCAATACCGAGAACAGGGCAAGTAAGTCGACAAACCAAGGAGACAAAGATCCTAGTCGATCTTAATTTAGATGGCTCTGGGAAAAGCGAAATAAATACAGGCCTGGGCTTTTTTGATCACATGTTGGAGCAGATTGCAAAGCATGGGAATATTGATCTCAACATAAATGTCGAAGGAGACTTACAGGTGGATGAACACCATACTATTGAGGATGTTGCCTTGGCCCTTGGTGCTTGCTTTGATAAAGCCTTAGGTAGTAGAAAAGGAATCGAGCGTTATGGGTTTTTATTGCCTATGGATGATTGTCTAAGTCAGATTGCTATTGATTTTGGTGGTAGGCCTTGGCTGGTTTGGGATGCACCTTTTAGTAGAGAAAAAATTGGAGATATGCCTACGGAAATGTTTATGCATTTTTTCAAATCATTTAGTGATAGTGCAAGATGCAATTTGAATATAAAAGCAGCGGGCTCCAATGAGCATCACAAGATTGAATCAATTTTTAAGGCCTTTGCAAAAGCTTTAAAAATGGCAGTAAAACAATCAAATTTATTTCAAGTACCTAGTACAAAAGGAGTCTTATGATAGCTATTTTAAAATATAACGCAGGAAATATCGCTTCTGTTAAAAATGCCTTGTTTAGGTTAGGGGCAGAGTCCTTAGTTACGGATGATCCTGAAGAAATTCGTTCTGCAGATAAGGTTATTTTTCCGGGTGTTGGTTCAGCCGGGCCTGCTATGGCCTACTTGAAAGAACGAAAGCTTGATGTATTGATAAAGGGTTTAAAGCAGCCTGTGCTTGGAGTTTGTTTAGGCATGCAATTGATGTGCAAGTATAGCGAAGAAGGGAATACAGATTGTTTGGGTGTTTTTGATAATCAAGTAAGAGCATTCAAAGGTGCTGGCTTGATTCCTCATATGGGGTGGAATGAAATCCATAGCCTATCTGGGGAACTCTTTGAAGGGGTTCTCCCAAATAGTGATCTGTATTTTGTACACAGTTATTTTGCAGACCTGGGAGCCCATACTACAGCTGTTTGCGACTATATACAACCCTTTAGCGCTGCCATGCAGAAAGGCAATTTTTTTGCGAGTCAATTTCACCCTGAGAAGTCCTCTACTATTGGTAGAAGATTATTAGAAAACTTTTTAAAGCAATGAAGATAATTCCAGCAATTGATATTATAGATGGAAAATGTGTGCGCCTTCAGAAGGGCGATTTTCAAAAAATGACGATTTATAATGAAGATCCCTTAGAAGTGGCTAAGATGTTTGAGGATCATGGAATCCAATATCTGCACCTTGTCGATTTGGATGGAGCAAGATCAAAGGGACTTGTGAATCATAGGATTTTAGAGCAGATAAGCAGTAAAACAAATCTGTTGGTTGATTTTGGCGGAGGTTTAAAGTCGGATGAAGATGTACGCATTGCTTTTGAATCGGGGGCAAGTAAAGTTACAGGAGGAAGTATTGCGCTCAAAGATCGTAGGCTCTTTCTTTCTTGGTTGGCAAGGTATGGGGCTTCCCGAATTATACTTGGGGCTGACTGCAAAGATCGAAAAATCGCGAGCAATGCTTGGTTAGAAGGTTCAGAAGTAGATGTACTTGAATTTATTGAGTCTTACGAAGCAGAGGGTGTGCGTCAAGTGGTGACTACTGATATTGAAAAAGATGGTATGCTGAAGGGGCCTTCTATGGATCTGTACAAAGAAATTTTGGCTGCTACCAAAGTCGAATTGATTGCTAGTGGGGGCATTTCTGTCTTGGAAGATCTGGTCAAGTTAAAAGCTGCTGGATGTTCTGGTGCCATTGTTGGAAAGGCTATTTATGAAGGTCGAATATCATTGGAAGAACTCTCCGAATTATGTTAAAAAAAAGAATTATACCCTGTTTGGACATCAAGGATGGACGGACTGTAAAAGGCATAAATTTTGTAGGTCTCAGAGATGCTGGAGATCCGGTAGAACTAGCAAAACGTTATGCCAATGAAGGAGCAGATGAACTCGTGTTTTTAGATATCACAGCAACCATTGAGAAACGTCGAACACTGCTTGATTTGGTGGCGAGAGTTGCTCGACAGATCGATATTCCATTTACAGTTGGTGGTGGCGTAAATACCTTGGAGGCAGCTGGGGAATTGATTTCTGCTGGAGCTGATAAGGTTGCTGTAAATTCAGCTGCGGTCAAGAGGCCTGAACTTATAAGGGAAATTGCTGCTGCTTTTGGACGGCAGTGTCTAGTCCTAGCAATAGATGCAAAGAAGTTAGGTGATGCCTGGAAGGTTTTTGTTAAGGGTGGGCGTGAAGATACAGGCTTACTTGCTATGGATTGGGCACAGCGAGTAGTTGAACTCGGTGCAGGTGAGTTATTACTGACCTCTATGAACAGTGATGGTACTCAAGATGGATTTGCATTAGACATAGTTGGTGAGATTAGTCGAGCGGTAAATGTTCCTGTTATTGCTTCGGGAGGAGCAGGCAGGCAAGAAGATTTTATGCAATTATTTAAAAAAACAAATGCAACGGCTGGGCTTGCCGCTAGTGTTTTTCATTTTGAAAGAATAAAGATTGGAGCATTAAAAATGTATTTAAAAGAACAAGGAATATGGATGCGATAAATTTAGATTTTAAAAAGGGTGATGAACTTATACCTGCCATAATACAAGATGATCGGACGGCTAAGGTTCTTATGCTAGGTTATATGAATGTGGAAGCATTTGAACAAACGAAATCAACTGGAAATGTAGTCTTCTACAGCCGATCTAAAGAGCGTTTGTGGATGAAAGGAGAAACATCAGGCAATATTTTAAGTGTGCGATCTATTCAAAAAGATTGCGATAAGGACTGCCTGCTTATAAAGGTAATTCCGGCTGGGCCAGTTTGCCATACAGGTGCAGAAAATTGTTTTAGTGATGGCACTAATAAAGGGTATTTGTACGCTTTAGAAGAACGTATTTCGGAACGTATAGACCTTGATGTAGATGACTCTTACACAAATAAGTTGTATCGATCAGGGATGAATAAAATGGCACAAAAGGTAGGAGAAGAGGCTGTAGAGCTTGTCATAGAGGCAAAAGATGATAATGCGGATTTGTTTAAAGAGGAGGCAGCGGATCTTCTTTATCACATGCTGATACTATTAAAAGCAAAGGGGTTTTCATTAGAAGATATTGAGGAGGTACTTTATGAACGAGCCAATAGTAAATAAACATGAAATTTTTATAGTTCAAGATCTTCGTATATATTTTTTGTTGTTGTCAGCACAAATATTAAATTTGGAAAGATTATTTATTAAACCTTAATCCAATAAAAAAATGGGCTATTACAAAACTATTGATGGGAAAAAGTATGACGGTGAGTTGATTGAACTTGCTGAGAAACTAACCTCAGGAGCTGGCGACGGACGTATTTCAAAGGCTGATGCTGAAAAAATTCTCGAAGCTGTAAAAGATGGTGATTCTTATACGGATGTAGAAAAAGATACCATGTCTTATTTAAGAGAAAATTTCAAGTGGACAGACGCATCTGATGAGTGGTTCAGAACTGAAATCAGAAAATGGGCTGCATCTAAGTAATATCTTAGTATTAGCAAAAAAAGGTTGTCAATTTATTGCCAACCTTTTTTTATTTTTATAAATAAAAGAAAGCAGTATGAGGGATGACTTTAAGGCCTACCTAAATGAGATCTGTACAATTAAGTCAGACGCGATGGACGAGTTATTGGATTTGTTTAGACCGACTAATCTTAGTGCAAAACAGTTTTTTGTACGAGCAGGGGCTTATGCCGATAAAGTTGGCTTCTTAAGAGTCGGAGTTGTTCGAGCTTTTTTTGTGAATGATGCGGGTAAGGAGTATACTAAGCAATTTTTTGTTGGCCCTTCTTTGATTGGTGCTTATACCTCCTTGCTGACAAAGCAAGCCAACAGAATCGCACAACAAGCTCTTGTAGATTGTGAAATTCTGGAAGCAAACTATTCGGATCTTGAAGCACTTTACAAAAAGCATCACAGTCTAGAACATTTGGGTAGGAAGATCGCAGAGTTCTATTTTCTTGAAAAAGAGCAAAAGGAGCTGGAAATGGGATTGCTTGATGCCGATCAACGTTATGATATTTTTAGAGATAGATTCCCTCATTTAGAATCATTAATAGCCCAGTATCATATTGCTTCCTATCTTGGGATATCTCCCACGCAGCTCAGCCGTATCAGAAATAAAAAGGCTGGATTTTGATTCCTTTACATATGTAAATGAAATACTTGTCATGAGGCTTGATATTTGTGTTTAAATCTATTTTAAAAGTTATTTTGAAATGAAAGTAAACACAATATCTATTTGTAAGGCATTCGCGTTTTTACCATTGATTGGTCTTGTTTTTTTAACTAGCTGTTCTATTCGTCCAGTAGCATGGAAACCAATGCCAGCTCCTGTCTTTGAGTCAGAATTGGAGCTTAATACCGAACTTGTTGCAAGTGAAAAGATTGATTTGCTTGGCTATTATGGTGCCGAGGATTTTGTTGTCGATTCTTTAGGGTTCCTCTACACTGGAGTTCATTCTAGTCCTACGGATTTTAGTAAGGGTGCAATCCTAAGGTTTAAAAAGGATGGTTCAGCTGAAGAATTCATGAAAACATCTGGATGGGTTACTGGTATGTCCTTTGATCGGACAGGTGGATTGCTTGCCTTGATGCATGGAGTTGGGCTCTTGCGAATTAAAGCTGGAGTAGTGGATACCTTGCTCACCCATACCTCGGACGGAATGCCATTGCTTATGGGTGCTGGTTTGAAGATAGATCGAGAGGGATTTATTTATTTTACAAATCTTTCATCTACCAATAAGCCTAGTCCTAAATATTTCAATAAGTTAATTCTGGAGATGAAACCTACCGGTGGAGTCTATCGCTATGATCCAACACAAGACCTTGTTACAGAAATTTCTTCTGGAAACTATTTTGGCAATGGTTTAGAGTTGTCAGAAAATGAGGATTTTTTATTGGTCTCGGAGACTTCTAAGTACAGAATTTTAAAATACTGGCTGAAAGGGCCAAAAGCAGGAACGAAAGAAGTTTTTGCGGATAATCTACCTGGTTTTCCAAACAATATATCAAGGGGTGAAAATGGGAATTATTGGATTGGCTTTACCACAAAAAGAAATACGCAGCTTGACCAGCTTCACACAAAGCCTGGGATGAAGAAGATAGTTTATGGTTTGCCTTCTTTTTTACAACCTGCGCCGGAAGCTTTTGGGATGGTCCTAGAGTTAGACGACTCTGGAAAGATAACTAGGGCATTGTTTGATCCTAAAGGGGAATGTGTCAAAGAAGCCGGTGCTGTTTTTGAAAATGACGGGTGCTTATTTCTTGGTGGTGACGTGGTTCAATATGTCTCAAAGTTCAAAATAAAATGATATGGATGTTTTAATCATAATCACAAGTGCAATACTTGGGGTCTTCTTGGGGGCTCAACTAGCAGAGGCTTTTCTCATAGTACCTTATTGGAAGTCACTTTCTAAGGAGCAGTTTTATGTTTTTTATGAAAGATATGGAGCAGGTATTCATCGGTTTTTTGCGCCACTAACAATTGCTTCAGGTCTCTTGCCAGTTCTGCTATTGATCTTATCTTATATAAAGTCTGATGAGCGATTTTCTTGGATAGTAGGTTTAGTTGCTTGTGTAGTTCTTTTCTTTGGGACTTATTTTGTTTATTTCAAAGCAGCCAACGAGGCCTTTACTAAGGGAACATTTGATAGTGGAAAATTGAAAATAGAATTGATACGTTGGGGACGATGGCATTGGTTTCGTATTGTTTTTGAAGCACTGGCTTTTTTTATTTTACTTATGTTATAGGCTGGATTTTATTTGAGTCAAAACTAATTTAAATCCTTAAATTGTATTTGAATTAATTTATTGGCTTAAATGAATAATATGGATGATTTACACTACGACAAACTTCGAAGCATGTATCTCAGGGCGAAGGTCAATACAGAGGTCTATGATACGACTACTTGCCTCATAAAGGAAGGAGAAGCTCAAATTGGATTGACCTTGTCAGAGAAATACTTTCATGCACTTGGAGCCATCCACGGTTCAGTTTATTTTAAATTACTCGATGATGCTGCTTTTTTTGCGGTTAGTTCTCTTGTTACAGATGTTTTTGTGCTAACAACTTCCTTTAACATTCAGATGATTCGTCCGGTAAGTACTGGAGATATAAAAGCCATTGGAACAGTTCGCTTCAAATCTAAGAATCTATTTGTTGCTGAATCTACGCTGTTCGATGAAAAGGGTCGGGAAATTGGATTTGGAACGGGTAATTTCGCGAAGAGTAAAATTGTACTTTCAGAGGAGATCGGATATAAATAGACGTGTTTTGCTTAAGGTGCTGTTTTTCATAGGTTTGTAATATTTTAGTTTTAGTCAACTACGTTTTAAATTTTCGAAATCAAAAAATAGTTTTAGTTGTATTCATTGTTTGTTATTAAATAATACGGACAATGAAAAAGTGTTTATTCCTAATTATAATTCTTTTTTCCTGCTCAAGGACCGATAAATCAGAAATAAAGCTTTCTGATGAAACTGATGAGATGGTTGTTGAACTGCAGGATATTTATCAAAATGGAAACCCTGACTTGCATTATCATTTGAATTCAAAATTAGCAGAACTTAAAAAAGCAGAATTGCAAGTTGCTCCAGATAGTGAAAAAATTAACATCTGGTTCCAATATTGTAGTCAACTATTATTTGCTGGTCAGTTAGAGATGTGTATCAATGAAATTGAGACTTTCATTTCGAAGCGTAATTTGAATTATTCGAATTTCGCAAGACAAGGAGTTTTTCCTATAATTGAACTCCTAGCTCTAGCATATCTAAGGAAAGGAGAATTGGATAATTGTAGAATTAACCACAATGAATTCTCTTGCATACTTCCCCTTCAGCCTAAAGGCTTTCATGTCGACAAATCAGGTTCTGAAAAGGCGATTGAAATATATACTATAATCCTGAAAAATAATCCTTCTATTCGTAACCAATGGTTATTGAATCTGGCATATATGACTCTAGGGCTATACCCAGATGAAGTTCCGAAGGCAGTATTGTTGGATTATCCGAATTGGGACAATGAAGTTGAAGATTTTCCAGCTTTTGAGGAAAAAGCATCTGCTTTGGGGATTGCTGCAAACGGTTTATCTGGAGGAGTTTGTTCAGAGGATTTTGATGGAGATGGCTTGCTTGATTTATTTATTACATCTTACGGCATGCAGGATCAGTGTCAATTCTACAAAAATACTGGAAGTGGCTTTGTGGATAAAACTGAAGAAAGTGGTTTGAAAGGAATAGTGAGCGGCTTGAATTGTATTCATGCAGATTATGACAATGATGGTGATCAGGATATTCTTGTTTTAAGAGGTGGCTGGCTGGATGCCGGTGGGAAACACCCGAATTCATTATTGCAAAATGATGGTAATGGATATTTTAGAGATGTATCCAAATCAGCCGGAATACTTTCTTACAGACCTACTCAGACAGCAGCATGGGCAGATATAAATGGAGATGGATATCTTGACCTTTTTATAGGAAATGAATCAAAAGGTGAGCAGCAACATCCATGTGAGTTATTTATAAATCAGAAAAATGGCACCTTTAAGGAAGAAGCTTTGGAACATGGACTTGGTCTTTTAAGAGGATTTATCAAAGGTGTAAGTTTTGGTGATTTTAACAATGACAAATGGCCGGATTTGTTTGTTTCGGTAATGGGGGGAGAAAATTATTTATTCAAAAATAATCAAGGTCGATTTATTGACGTATCAGCATCCGCAGGAATCAAAGATCCAATATTTAGTTTTCCTTGTTGGTTTTGGGATGTTAATAACGACGGGTATGATGATATACTAGTAAATAGTTACGATCCTCGTAATTTGGAAGATGTCCCTGTTGTCTTTGTTAAGGAATTATCAGGAGTAAAAAGTGGTTCGGAATTGTCAAGGCTTTACCTAAATAATGGAGATAATACTTTTTCTGAGTCCTCAGAAGCCTTCGGAATAGATATTTCTTTCTTTGCCATGGGATCTAATTTTGGAGACCTAGATAATGATGGTTGGCTGGACTTTTATATAGGAACAGGTGCTCCTGAGATGAGTGCTTTGATACCGAATCGTATGTTCAAAAATAATGGTGGGCAAACTTTTTCAGAAGTTACTTCTGCAGGTAGATTTGGACACATTCAAAAAGGTCATGGTGTAAGTTTTGCAGACTTCGATCAAGACGGAGATCAGGATGTATACGCAGTACTTGGAGGTGCCTTTGAAGGAGATTTATTTCAAAATGTTTACTTTGACAATCCAATAAATGATAATAATTGGATTGTAATTGAACTCAAAGGTAATAGAACGAATACAAGTGCGATTGGAACTAAAATTTGTGTAAGGCTTGAAGGAGGAAGACAAATCTTCGCTACTGTAAATACAGGTGGTAGTTTTGGTTCAAATTCTTTACAGGCAGAGCTTGGAATTGGAGGTGCAGAAAAAATTGAATCAATTGAGGTGTTTTGGCAAAATAGTCCGAATCAGATCATCCGGAATGTACTTCCGAATAATAAGTATAGAATCACAGAAGGATCAAATGTAGCAGAAAAAAGAAATTATAAAGCAATTGATTTTTTTAAGGATTCAGGTCCGGAACATATGGACCACATGCATCGTAAGTCAAAATAGAAATCTAAGAATCTATTTGTTGCTGCATCTACTCTGTTCTACGAAAAGGGTCGCGAAATTAAATTTTGAACGGGTGATTTCGCGCAGAGTAATATAGGTCTTTCTGAAGATACAGGTTATAGGTTGTAGTTTGCAAGTGATTTGTTGTCAGAAGATTATCTACTACTTTTAAAGTAATTAAATAAGGTGTATATTAAGGTAAATTACAACAAAAAATGAAAATCCTTTACTCTTGTTTTCTATTGGTTATTACTGCAATAACTGGCTCACCTTTATTTGCTCAAAATATAGATCATTGGGAAACGGTTGTCTATAACAACGAGGTTTGGACATACACCTTAGGCGACTCAGAACCGCCAGCCAATTGGAATGAGATTTCATTTAATGAAAATGGATGGAGTACAGGAGTCGGTGGTATCGGTTACGGTGACGATGATGATAACACAGAGATCAGTAGTACACTTTCTCTATACATGCGCAGAGTTTTTGATTTTTCCGATCTTTCAAAAATTGAAATGATCTTAATGCATGCGGATTACGACGATGCCTTTGTTGCTTATTTGAATGGTGTTGAAATTGCTAGGCGTTTTATTGGATCTACTGGTCTTAATCCTACGCATGACCAATCAGCAGATGGTTTTCACGAAGCATCTATGCCCTCAGGAGGGAGTCCTGATTTGTTATTGATAGATAAGAATATATTTGATGCTGTTGCAGTAGAAGGACAGAATGTGCTTGCTATACAGGTCCATAATGAGAATGTGAACTCATCGGATATGAGCAGTAATTTTTGGTTGTCTGTAGCCTTAAATGATGCCTCTTCCATTTATGGGCCAACACCCGATTGGTTTTTTTCTCCTTATTTCTCATCTAATATTCCACTGGTATTTATAGAGACCCTTGAGACAGATGAAATTTATGATGAGCCCAAGGTGCCTGCTCATATGGGGATTATAGATAATGGGCCTGGTAATATGAATAATTATAACGATCCTTATAATGGTTATGATGGTTTTATCTCGATTGAAATTAGAGGTGCATCTTCCCAGTTATTTCCAAAGAAAAACTATGGTTTTGAGACACAAGATGCAGCTGGGGAAAATAATAATGTAAGTCTTTTAGGAATGCCTGAAGAGAATGACTGGATACTTCATGGACCCTTTCCAGATAAGTCACTGATGCGGAATGTTCTCGCCTATCACATGGGACGATTAACAGGGAGGTATGCTCCAAGGACAAGACACTGTGAACTTATAATTAATGGAGATTATCGAGGCGTTTATGTCCTTACTGAACGTATAAAAAGGGATGCAAATCGAGTAGATATTGCAAAATTGAAACCCGAAGATATATCAGGGGATGAATTAACGGGGGGATATATCCTTCAGATTGACCGAGATGATGATTCTACGGATGAAGATGGCTGGTATTCGGAATACCCGGATTACAAGTTTTTTGCTTACAATTATCCGGATTATGATGACATAATGCCTGAACAATCAGCCTACATTCGAAACTATATGGATTCTTTTGAGGATGCCATGGATGCATCAAATTACATACAGACTTACAGGGATTATGTGAACGTATCTTCTTGGGTGGATTATTTCCTAGTTACTGAAGTCGGGAAACATATCGATGCCTTTAAGTTGAGTTTTTATATGCACAAGAAAAAGGCTTCAAATGGAGGGAAAATCCATTTTGGGCCGCTCTGGGATTTTAATTTAGGATTTGGAAATTTTGACTTTGCCTGTCCACCAGATCCAGAAGGATGGTCTTACCTATTCGGAGATAATTGTAGTCCTTGGTTGCCCTTCTGGTCAAAGAAAATGACAGATATTCCTCAGGTGAGTCATCAGATCAATTGTCGTTGGGATGAATTGAGATCAGGGCCATTAAGAACAGATTCTTTGATACAGTTTATTGATGAGCAGGTGGCAATTTTGGAGGCGCCTTCTACCCGTAATTTTGAGCGTTGGAATATTCTTGGAGAATACGTTTGGCCAAACAGTTATATCGGTAATACCTATGAAGAGGAAGTGTCCTTTTTGAAAGCTTGGTTGATTCAGCGCTTGGATTGGATGGATAATAATATGATCGGTGATTGTGCACAGTATGAGCCTACCAATACAGCAGAGTTGACAGCAGGGTTTAAGGTGTATCCCAATCCTGCAAGCAGTCATTTAGTTGTTGAATCTTTTGGCTTGGAAGGGATTGATGCTACCTTTGAATTAGTTGGTTTACTGGGTGAGTCCATAAAGCGTTTTGATCTAATTGATGGTGAGAAACTCTTGTCTTTGGATGCAATTCCAACAGGAATCTATTTTTATAGAATCATAGAAAAGGGGAGCACCTTGAAATCTGGAAAAATCAATATAATTGATTGATAAAAAGCCCTGAATGACATTGTCATCAGGGCTTTTTATTTTCAACATAGGTCTGTAAAGGCAGGTTAAGTATTTTACTGTCAATCCAGGATATGATATCTACGTAGTCTAAGATTCTGCGTTCATAGGGATCTTCAACAATAGATTTTAATTGCTTGAAATAATCTTTTAATATACTTCTATGTTCTGAGGGCCCTTTTGCTTTCAGTGCTGCAAACATTTCCATAGAGATTTTAAGAAAATTATTGATTTCCTTCTTTCTTTGGAAGTAAGCTGAGTAAGTATTAATCAGATACTGAAGGATATCAATGTTTCCAGATTCGTAATGGCAAATTAGCATTAAGATGCGGGCATAGTTTTGGATGTCTTCTCTAAGTTTGTTTAGTTCATTATTGATGATCTTATTTAGATAATTAATAGCCTTATCTGTTTTGTTTGCGCCTAGGTAGATCCATGCAAACTTAAAGTAGAATACCATGATTCTATGATCGTCTAATTTGTAATTATATTTTCGAATTCTTATAATCGATTTTTGAATCACAGGTTCAGCATCACGGAAGTTGCCATTAAGAATTATGCTATTTAGCCTTCCTGTATGAACATAAAGGAAAGAAAGGATCTGAGAGTTTGTATTGAAACGTTTATAATTGTTTGTGCGATAAGCTTCAAACTTTTCAAGATATTCTTTGTGGGTTTGGTGGCTTTTGGTGTGGTTTGCTGAAGTTAGGATATAATGGTATCCTCGCATATATAAATCGGTGTCCCGTTCAATCATGGTAGGATGCTTATCGAGTAGTTCTATCCATTCTACTGCGTACTTCATACACGATACGAAATCGAGCAATATATAATTGTACCAAACTCTAGATTGTACATAAAATATCCGTTCCATTAGACCTAGGTTTTCTAAATCCATAGGATCTGTTTTTTCATGATAGTATGCTCTAATCTCTTTAGCTTCTTCTAGATCTTTTACATGTCCATCACGGAGATATTTTGCATGCATTTGTATCCTTAGATTACTCAGGCCTACCAGGTGATTAGCGTTCTTTTGAATACGTTCACTTTCTTCGAGTAGATTAAGAGCATGGTTGGTTCCACTTCTTGTGATGTGCCGAGTTTCAATTTTTTTTTCGAATTCAATAATAGTAAGTTGCAGATATATTAGATGGTGTTTTTTAGCCATTTCTTTGGCCTTTTTTAGGATCTTTAATGCCTGTAAGTACAAGCCTTTTCCATAAAGTATATAAGCGTAATCAACATATTCTCTGACCTTGTAATTCGCTCCTTTTTCTTTGAAGAGCATTCGAAGGCTTGCAATAATCTGGGTATAAAGATGCCGTTTGAGGTTTGAGAATTGAACCCGATCTGTTAGACCCAAGTTTGCATAGATTTCCTGTTCGTCAAAGCTTTTTTGTTTGTCGACAAGATCAAATAATCTAAGAAAAAGTAATTCCTCGCTATTCTGAATCCTTTTGGCATAAATCCTGAAATTCCTTTTCTCTGCTTTTGAGAGTGATTTTATAAGATTAAATACATGTTCAGATTTTGATATAGGCATAACATTTTATTTATCTATTATTCCATTAAATATAAGGCTTTTAGAGAATGATTTTTGTTTTGAGGCATAACATTTTTTAATTAAAGTTTAAAGATTCAAATCAAATCCCCTCTTAATTTAGGATTGTAAATGAAACTGATATGAAAAAGATTCAAGCGATAGTAAGGGCGTCCAAGTTTGATGAGGTTGTAGAAGCCCTAGCCAAAAGCGATATACATTTCCTAACCTTTTACGAGGTTAAAGGATATGGTCATCAAAAAGGAGAAAGCAGGTCTTACAGAGGTACAGTTTATGATGTGGGTTACATTGCGCGAATTAAGTTAGAGATTTTAGTCAGTGAGGATTTTGTAAAGGCCGCGATCAAGGCAATTGAATCAGCAGCAAGGACTGGAGAAAAAGGGGATGGCCTAATTTATGTTAGCGACATTGAAAAAACAGTAAATATTAGAACGGGAAGTACAGGAAGTGCTGCCATTAATTCATAAAAAACAGGAAATTAATAAGAACCATGGACGAATCATTAACAATAGCAAAAGAAGCTCTTAAAGCTGCCGAACAGGCTAGTTTTGTTGCTAACAACACTTGGATGTTGGTTGCTACTGTTTTAGTTTTCATCATGCATTTGGGCTTTGCAACTTTAGAGTCTGGATTTGTACAGCGAAAGAATGTTGTAAATATTCTCTTTAAAAATGTGATGATCGTATCACTAGGTATTCTGTCCTATTATTTTGTTGGTTTTGGACTTATGTATCCGGGCGCTGAAGGTGGTTTTTTTGCCTTTGGAGGCTTTGGTCTCACTAATCCTGAAAGTTTGTCAAGTTCAATCGACTATGCTGAAGGTAATTATACTTATTACACTGATTTTATATTTCAGGGTATGTTTGCTGCTACCTGTTGTACGATAGTCTCCGGTGCAGTAGCAGAGCGAATCAAGTTACTCCCATTTTTATTCTTTTGTTTGTTATTTGTTAGCTTGTCTTATCCTGTAACTGGTTACTGGAAGTGGGGTGCAGGCTGGCTTGATGCTGAAGGGTTTTATGATTTTGCCGGTTCTACTATTGTACATTCAGTAGGTGGTTGGGGTGCATTAGCAGGAGCTATTCTCTTAGGGCCTCGAACAGGTAAATATGGTTCAAAGGGTATCAAGCCCATACCTGGCCATAGTATGCCTTTAGCATCTGTTGGTGTATTTCTGTTGTGGTTTGGGTGGTTTGGTTTTAATGGAGGTTCCGTTTTATCCGCAGATCCAGATCTAGTATCATTGGTTTTTGTAACCACTACTTTGGCGGCAGCGGCAGGCGGAATAGGTGCTTTTGTAA
Source organism: Sphingobacteriales bacterium (assembly GCA_042091035.1). Classification (GTDB taxonomy): domain Bacteria; phylum Bacteroidota; class Bacteroidia; order Chitinophagales; family Saprospiraceae; genus AM-2324. The sequence goes on from JBELIG010000017.1 coordinate 28,941, forward strand.
TCTCAAAATTGGTCTATAAGTCGTTTGATTTAGGCATGGTGCTCAATGGTATATTGGGTGGTCTTGTAGGTATTACAGCAAGTGCAGATGGTGTTTTATTATCAGCAGCTTTGTTGATTGGTTTTGTAGCAGGGGTACTGATTCCATTGTCCGTTAATTTCTTTGATAAAATAAAAATTGATGATCCAGTAGGTGCTACATCTGTACATCTGGTATGTGGTATTTGGGGGACAATTGCTGTGGCTCTTTTCGGTAATTACGGAGAAGGCGTAGGAACATTAAGCATTCAATTATTGGGTATAGGGGCTGTTGGCTTGTTTACTTTCTCTTTTGCATTCTTTGTGTTTTATATAATCAAGGCAACTGTAGGTATAAGAGTTAACAAGGAAGAAGAAATCCAAGGTTTGGATATTGGTGAACATCAGGCAGTTGCCTATC
>JBELIG010000213.1:0-5579 GCA_042091035.1 Sphingobacteriales bacterium
CTGATGAGAAGAATAAATAGGCTAGTGATTTTGTTCATTTTTGATCTTTAAGGTTCAGAGAATCGGTTTTCGGTGTGCAAAATACATGCAGTCTGCGAACTGAATCTTCGCAGTGATCAAAACAGGTATTTTTTTTGAGTAAAATTTGATATTAAGTAATTTATAGAGGAGCAAAAAGAGCTGATTGAGGTCTAAGGAATTGATAGTATGGGAAGTAGGAAATCATAAACAAACTTTAATTGATTCAAGTAGTCATTTACGCACACTAAACACGGCAGTCAAAGCTATTTTTTTACTTAAGTGACTTTACTCAGCCGATAATCCTAAACTACTTTTTGCTCAGCAGGAAGTTTTATTATGTTAGTTTTTTATTCAGGAGAAAAACTTCACATTATGACTAGGATATCCCAATTTAAATCTATCAAGCTTATATCTATTTTTACTAAAGGGATTCTGCTCCTTATACTTTGTTTGAGTAAGCCGATTTTGTCCCAAAACAACGATTTACAACTAATCCACGCTTCGGATGGCTTTAACAATAGTTGGTATGGTAAGAGCATAAGCCTATCAGATGATTATCTAGTGGTAGGATCTATTGCTTCGCTTAATTCAAATTCAGTTACGCATGGTGCTTGTTATGTTTATACAAAGGATATCAATGGGAACTGGGGGAATGAGCAAAAGATCATCTACCCTGGAAATGACACACATAGTTTGTTTGGCTCTTCGGTGTCCATATCTGGCAATACTATCGTTGTAGGAGCTGTTTTCGAGGTTGCGCAAATAGGTGGGACTGGAGCAGCATATGTATATGAAGTAGATGGAAATGGGCAATGGAATTTTAAGCAGAAATTAATTCCAATTGATACCGCTCCTAACTTAAAATTTGGAAACAATGTATTTATCTCAGAAGGGTATATGGCAGTGCAATCGGAAGGAAACTTCTTCCTTAATCAGCCGAGTATAGTAACTATATTTGAAAAGGGAAATGACGGTTTTTGGTCTGAAGTACAAAAAATAGAACCCCTTGGGGCGAACGAATCTCAGACTTTTGGTATTGACTTATGTATTTATGGTGATTATTTAGTTGTTGGCAATTCTCAATACAGTGATATTGCTACATATCAAGGGGCTGTTCATATTTATCAAAGAGACGGAAATGGCATGTGGATAAATGAAACCACCCTTAGCCCTAATAATGATTTAGAGTATTTTAGTTTTGGTCAGTCAGTCAGTATGTATGAAAATACACTTATGGTTGGTGCACCATCTTTATTTAATTTTATAGATTATCCAGGCCTTGTTTATGTGTATGAACTAAATGGGACAGGAAATTGGAATATTGATCAAGTATTAAATGCTCCAAATACAGAAGAATACGATGGTTTTGGAGCTGATGTAAAAGTCCATAAAAATCAATTAATAGTTGGCGGACAGAATCATATACCTAATTCACCACCATCTGGTTACGCGCATTACTTCTTAAAGACAGGAAATTCAGATTGGATTCATGAGGAGATGTATTTACCAGTTGATGCCAATACCAGTCAAAGATTCGGATATAATGTCGCTATTTCAGAAAGTGCCCTTGCTATTGCCGATGAGAACAATGCTTTAGATGGAAATTATGCCGGAGCTGTTTTTGTAAAAAATATATATTGTTCATTTACGCTTGACTGCCCAGAAGATCTTACCATAAAAACGAATACAGCTAGCTGCGAAGGATTGATTGCCTTCGAAGAAGCTGCGTTTAATCCTGTAATTATTGAAGGTTGCGGAGATATTACCTTAAGCCAGACCGCTGGTCCCCTTTTGGATGAGCTGGCAGAGTTAGGCAGTTATGAACTTAGCTTTGAAGCGGTCTCTGAGGAAGGCGCTTCAGCCGAATGTAGCTTTATCCTTGAAGTCGTAGATGAAGAAGCACCCATTGCCTCTTGCCAAGATTTAGAATTGCTGATCAAGCCTTGTGAAGAGTTAACTATTTCCACTGAAGAAATTGATTTTGGATCCACAGATGCCTGCGGTATAGATTCCTACAATTTATCCCAAACTACATTTGATGAAAGTCATATAGGTACTAATCCAGTAGAACTTACTGTAATCGACATAAACGGAAACAGTAGCACCTGCAATGCAAATGTTCTTATAAACCCTGCCATCAACATAGATGAATCTAGACTCATTGAGGCAGAAAACATAACTGTAACCTACGGAGACCGAGTAGATCTAATTCCCAGCATCGACAATCAAGATTGGTTGATCTTTTCATGGTATGTAGACGGAACCCTGTATTGTGAAGACTGCTATTCTATTAGTATAAGTCCTGAATCAAATGTGCTGGTAGAACTGCTTGTCCAAGATGCAGCAGACTGCATCACCCTAAGCGATGCTGTCAACATACAACTTTTGGTCGATTACTCCGTACATATTCCTACCGCCTTCTCCCCTAATTACGATGGTGCCAATGATCTATTTCAAGCATACTTCTCTGATGGTGTGGAGCGTGCCTATGAATTACAAGTTCGAGATCGCTGGGGTAATATTTTATACCACAAAAAGGGTGAGCAGACTGGTTGGGATGGACGATTCAGAGGTGAGGAAGCGAATGTTGGGGTTTATAGCTACACACTGGTATTTAGTCTGGTGAATGGAGAGGAAGTTGTGGAGACTGGGGATGTTTGTTTGGTGCGGTAAGAGAAGGCTTCTAATTCAGTACTTCCGCAAGTACAGAAGTGTATTAATAGGAAATGCACATACTTCAACCTCTAGGTGGTTTGGGTATGTGCATTTTTTAATTAGAATTGCAATTCCAATCTATACTATTCGTATCTAAAGATCTTCAAGTTGCATGTTTAGGCCCAATTCTGGCAACATACTTTTAATCCTATTAAAGTCTTTAACAGCGCTTTCAAGGATTGCTCTTTCTTGGCCATAATCTATAAAAAGGTAATCATTTTCCTCATCAGCTAAGATTTTCTGTCCCTTTAAATTACGTTTGTAATCTTCAGAGTCTTCACAATCTTCGCAGTCTTCACAGTCTTCACAATCTTCGCAATCTTCGTTTTCTTCGTAGTCTTCAGAGTCTTCAGTACTTCGTCCGTCAGAATCACAGAGATACTTGCTAGGACTCAAATATGCAAGTCCACCATCATCTAAAAGAATAGAATATTTATGTAAATCATCATAACAATGGCCAGATATATATTTTGTTATACCATAGCCGTCCAATCCACCCATAAAACCCCAAGAATAAGAATCCATATCTATATAATAAGGAGCAGCCCAATCAATGGCTTCATACAATGCTTGGTATTTCTCATTCTTACTGTTCATTAATTTATAGTGCAGGTCATTAAAAAACAAAATTGCATCGAAGGAAGAGAACGTATTAGGATTCTTATCAAATCCAATCTTGCTAGACCTCTTAAAACATCCTTCCAGATATTGTATATCCCAGATATTAATCACAGTATGATAAAAACAAAAGCTACCCTCCAGGTAGATAAAATCTCCCTTATGCAAAAAGAACTTAGATTCAATATTCATCTTATGCTCCCTATCTACCTTAGATATAAGTTCAATTTTATTCCAATACCATAATGCTTGGTAGTCTGCAATCTCCCTTGATACGGATTGCTGCAATTGTTCTTTAGATACCTCCTCATTGAAACAAAGATGTAAGTGCACCTCCTTTTCAATTTGCTCTAGGAATGCCTTGGTTTTTGAATCCTTAAAATAAGTCTTCAAAAAAATATGCTGATACAGATAGCTATGATAAATATTGCTCAGCCTATACCTAGTAGGCATTGTTTCAAAAGAGAAATCTAGATTCCAGTCGATAGATTCAGGGAGTAGTTTTAAATCTTCCCAAGATTTTAGGGTTTTACTCATAGTAAATGGGGTTTATGTGCGCAGCAAACTGCACTAGTCCGATGAAGACAAAGCAGCCGCAAATAGTTTATTAAAGTATGATTAGGAGGCCTAGACCTGCCAAATTAATTAGTGGATAGCTATAGAAATCGATTGAAAAATTTTATGGTATAATATCTACCTTGATCAAGCCATTTTTCTTCATATTCTGCCTATACGCTGAATGCAGCATGGCTTGACTGAAGATTAATTCATCCAGATCATCGTCATCGTCATCGATATGGGAACTGGATGCTCCGGGAGCAACTGTGTTTTTCTCGGAGTCTACAGCGGGATTTGTTTGATTAGATATTTTGGATTGTTCAGCTTTTAATTTGTCGGCTCTTTCCTTCTCCTGACTTGCTTGAATTTCCTTCTCAAAATCTGTCAATTTGAAGGTTCCACACCAAGCCCAAGCAGGTCTTTCAGGGCGATTTATTTCGGGCTTCGGTTGCTTCCCTAAGAGTTGTTTGAACAACTGGCTAATTCTTTCAATAAATGGGGTCATATTTTTTCTCAATAGTCGTTAAAAATCAAGTAAATACTTGTGTTTTGTGTAGGATATAAAGATACAAAAAAGGGCACTAAAAGAATAGTTTTACAAGGTCTAAAGAGCTTTATTTTGAGTCTTTTTTTGTCAGTTTTTCATGACCTAAAAAATGTGTTTTACAAGCTGAAAATTCAGGTTTTTTCGGGTCTGATAAAAGGAAAAGAGCCACAAAAATGTGGCTCTAATAATCAATTTAACAAGGTCAGTAACAAATTACCTTTCCCTACTTTTCGTCCATTACGGGTTTTGGTAACATCGGTGCGAGGATCATAGTAACCAAGCTTTTTACCTTTAGAATCCTTGAGCTCCTGGACACCATGTCCACTGGTCCATATTTTACCCATAACTTTTCCTTTTGCGTCTTTGAGGATTTGATTAGACATCTTTCATTTGTTTTAATGGTCCTACTCTTGAGGCTTTTCGGATTCCGCCGTGTGTTTTAGGATTCCACCTTCCTTTAGTTTAGATTGAGCTCGGAAGTAATACCAAGTTCAATCATTAATTTGGGTAAGTTCAAATTGAAAAGAAACCTATTTACTTCAAACCGTCTATAAATGTGTTGAAAGCATATTGTTTACCCTCGAATGTTCCACACTCGTGCTTCCAGAGATCAAGTTCCATAGCACGAACCATGAATATACAAGCAGAGTCAGTGTATGCATTTCCGGAGAAATAAATATAGACTCTATGCCCATCCTCCGTATTATATTCATAAGATTCCTGAATTTCATGTCCCATATCAGAAGCTATGGTCTTAGCAAATATATTGGCCTCATAAGGACTTACATTGATGAATTCTGAATTAGCTACGTCATCTTCAATAAAGAAATCACTGATGACAAGTAAAGCCAAAATACCTGTTACTATCCAACGGGCATTTTTAGTCCACATTTCATGTTTCCACATATAATACAGCCCCAACGGGAAAAAGAAAATCAATAATAGGATTACATTTCTTGGGTTTTCATGCCATCTTGGCTTTTGATACTCTTCCATTAGTATACTTGTTTTCATTTCCTACTCATAAGGCTTTTCGGATTGCGCCGTGTTTTTTTGAGTGGGTGCTACCCTCCACTACAAGAGGATAAAGTTGAGGAAACAAGTACGCACTTTTTCTGCG
>JBELIG010000214.1:0-5573 GCA_042091035.1 Sphingobacteriales bacterium
TCTGATCAAACAATTAATGCGCTTGGATTGGAATTTTTTAAATTCAATGTTCGTAATTATCCGACTTCCTATAATGTTTATGATAGTTTGGGTGAAGCAGAGTATAGATTGGGCAATATGGATGCAGCTTTACTAAATTTCAGACTATCTCTGGATCTAAATGCAGAAAATGAAAATGCGATACGCATGATACAAAAGATATATACTGAAAGGGAGAAGTCTGTTGATTGATTTTGTAACTGGACTTTTTTAGTTTAAAAAATTGTTTTGAACACGATTTTGATAGGAATATGTTGAGGGTGAATCCGGCTTTACTTTTAAAGCTTTACAGTTTTGTGGGAATTTTGAACCCTTTCAACAAGGTATAAATCAGAAATTTCATTATTTTTGTGGTTCAATTTTTATCCGAGAAAATTGAAAGATTAAAAAAGATTAAAAAAGAGTAATTCTATGACTAGATATCAGGCATACCTACAAGAGATAGAGGAGCGCAAAGGGCAGAGCCTTCATCCAAAACCAATTGATGACGCTGCATTGCTAAGTGAAATAATCAATCAGATTAAGGATTCTACGAATGAGCACAGAGCGGCTTCTCTGAATTTTTTCATCTATAATGTATTGCCTGGTACTACAAGTGCTGCAGGTGTTAAGGCTGATTTCTTGAAGGAAATTATCCTTGGTACTTCAAAAGTTGAGGAAATCTCAACTGCATTTGCTTTTGAGCAATTGTCTCACATGAAAGGTGGACCTTCCATTGGTGTATTGTTGGACCTTGCACTTGGTACTGATACTGAAATAGCATCAGCTGCTGCAATTGTTTTAAAAACACAAGTTTTCCTTTACGAGGCAGACATGGAGCGTTTAGAGCTTGCATATAAAGCTGGATCTAGCATAGCTAAAGATATTATTGAAAGTTATGCACAAGCTGAGTTCTTCACTAAACTTCCAGAGATCGAAGAAGAGGTTAAAGTGGTTACCTATGTTGCTGGAGTAGGAGATATTTCTACAGATTTGTTGTCTCCTGGTAGTGATGCCCATTCAAGGTCAGATCGTGAACTTCACGGTCAATGTATGTTTGAGCATGATAAGGCACGCCAGCAAGAATTGCTTGATCTACAGGCAGCACATCCTGATAAGCGTGTGATGCTTATTGCGGAAAAAGGAACAATGGGTGTTGGTTCATCAAGAATGTCTGGTGTAAATAACGTAGCACTTTGGATTGGTAAACAAGCGAGTGAATACGTACCATTCATAAATATTGCTCCAGTTGTAGCTGGGACAAATGGTATTTCTCCTATTTTCTTAACGACTGTTGGTGTAACTGGTGGTATTGGTTTAGATCTTAAGAATTGGGTGAAGCAATTCGATTCGTCTGGTAACCTTGTTGTTGATGAAGAGGGTGAACCGGTTTTAAAGCAGACTTATTCAATTGATACAGGTTCTGTATTTACGATTAATTCAAAAACAAAGAGACTATATAAGGACGGAGAGGAAGTGATGGATATTTCATCTGCTTTCACGCCGCAAAAGATGGAGTTCATGAGGGCTGGAGGTTCTTATGCGATCGTTTTTGGTAAAAAACTTCAGGCATTTGCTGCAAAGGTGTTGAACATTGAGATGCCTAATGTATTTGCTGCTTCAAAAGAAATTTCTATTGAAGGACAGGGGCTTACTGCGGTTGAAAAGATTTTCAACAAGAATGCAGTGGGTACCTCAGGAGCAACTTTACATGCTGGATCTTATGTGCGTGTAGAGGTGAACATAGTAGGATCTCAGGATACTACAGGTCTTATGACTTCTCAGGAACTTGAGATGATGGCTGCTAAAGTGATCTCTCCAATCGTAGATGGAGGTTACCAGTCGGGTTGTCATACTGCCTCTGTATGGGATTTTAAATCTCAGGAGAATATACCAAGACTGATGAAGTTTATGAATGACTTCGGTTTGATTACAGCTCGTGATCCAGAGCATAAATACCATCCACTAACGGATGTTATTCATAAAGTATTGAATGATATTACGATTGATGATTGGGCAATAATTATTGGTGGAGATTCACATACTAGAATGTCCAAGGGTGTTGCATTTGGTGCAGATTCAGGGACTGTTGCCTTAGCTTTGGCAACAGGTGAGGCTTCTATGCCAATTCCAGAGTCTGTGAAAGTGACCTTCAAGGGCGATATGAAAGATCATATGGACTTCCGTGATGTAGTGCATGCTACTCAGTCCCAGATGTTGAAGCAATTCAAAGGAGAAAATGTATTCCAAGGTCGTGTGATTGAGGTGCACATTGGTACACTTCCATCAGATCAGGCATTTACATTTACGGATTGGACTGCAGAGATGAAAGCAAAGGCTTCTATCTGTATTTCTCAGGATGATACACTAATCGAATCTTTGGAAATTGCTAAAGCAAGAATCCAGATTATGATCGATAAGGGTATGGATAATGAGAAGCAGGTTCTTCAGGGGCTAATTGATAAGGCTAATAAGCGTATAGAAGAGATCAGAACAGGTGCTAAACCTGCTTTGACTCCAGATGAGGGTGCAAAATATTATGCTGAGTTTGTCGTGGACTTGAATATCATCGACGAGCCGATGATTGCAGATCCAGATGTAAACAATGAAGATGTATCTAAGCGTTACACGCATGATACCATTCGCGAGCTGTCACACTACAGTGGTGATAAGCATGTTGATTTGGGTTTTGTTGGTTCGTGTATGGTTCATAAAGGCGATATCAAGATTGTTTCTAAGATGTTGAAAAACATTGAAGAGCAGACCGGTAGTGTTGAGTTTAAGGCGCCACTTGTGGTAACTGCTCCAACCTACAATATTATTGAAGAACTTAAAGAAGAGGGTGACTGGGCAATGCTTCAGAAGTACTCTGGCTTTGAGTTCGACGATGCGGCTCCTAAGGCTGCTGCGCGTTTGGAATATGATAACATCCTTTATTTAGAAAGACCAGGATGTAATCTTTGTATGGGTAATCAAGAAAAAGCAGAGAAAGGAGATACCGTAATGGCTACCTCTACGCGTTTGTTCCAAGGACGTGTTGTGAAAGATTCTGATCGTAAAAAAGGAGAGTCTTTATTGGCCTCAACTCCAGTAGTTGTACTTTCAGCAATTTTGGGTAGGACACCTACTCTTGAAGAGTACAAGACTGCGGTTAAAGGTATTAAACTTACTCAGTTTGCACCTCCGTTAAAGAAGATGACTTCTAATCCAATGGATGATCACAAGATCTCTTATTAGGATTATTACCTATAAATAGATAGGATACAAATTATGCAGTCTAAAACAGAAGCCGAATAAGCTTCTGTTTTTAGACTGCATTTTTTTATTGGGGACAGCTTAAAAGCCTCCTCTTTATATTAGTTCTTGATCAGTTTAAAAACCGCTTTTTTGTTTTCTGCTGTAATTGTAAGGAAATAGATTCCAGCAGCTTGATCTATGTCTAGACCAAAATTTTTAGCCTGATTGAATGTTTTGCTTGTGATTTCTTTCCCGTTTACATCATTTAATGAGATGGAAATATTATTGTAAGCGCTTTTTAAATCTACAAAGATATAGCCATCTGTAGGGTTCGGATAAATCACAGGATCAAGTGGGAAATTATTTTCAATTAATCCTACTGAAGGCTCTACAATTACAACAGTGTAATCTTCTGTTTCACCATAGTCGGTTTCTGAACAAGGATCAGTAGGAACATCTGCGCCAAAGTTGGATTTAGCCCTTAAGATATGAGACCCAATATTTGCAGCTGCAGGGATTGAAACATTTATGGTTTCTGTAAATGTTCCAGCCGAATTTTCACCAGGAGCAATTACGTGATTATTCACTAATACTTCATCCTCGGTAAAATCAAAGTCATCATTGTAGTCTATCCACACCTTTATATATTGATCTCCATATCCTGTGGTAAGGGTAAGTTCATAAGTAGATCCTACTTCTAGATCAGTAGATAGGTCTTTAAAGTCTCCATAGCCTTCGCAGGCTGAAGTGTTATCTATGTCTACTAATTGGAAGAGTTGGAATCCATCCCCATAATCACAATTCATGGATGGAGTGCATGGTTCGTTTGTTCTTATCTCATACATGAACTTATAGGTCTCTGTCAAGAGCCCTTCTTTTGATTCAGCATATACCTTGAAAAAGACTTTGGTACCTGCTTCAAAATTTGGAATGGCAGTTTCTGAAGTCCAGATATCGTTCTCTGTATTTATCATATCAATTGTGCCCTCTTCTGTTACAGTATACCACACGGTATAGACGGAATTAAAATCTCCGTCATAATCAATTGTGGAGGTAACAAATTGATCAATGCCCTCTTTTGGCTGTGTATCTGTTGGTTGATTTGAAATGCGAGTAGTTTCTATTGATGGGTAATCTGCTCTGCCGTCTAGTTTGGATTCCCATAGGCCTCTGCCCCAGGTAGCGGCTCTTAATGTATTTGATCCATATACTATTTCTAGCTCCAAAACAGAAGTATTGGGTAGTTCCTGATTGAATAGCTGCCAAGTATTATCGAGCATATTTTTCTTATATACACCTATTTCAGCTCCGAGATATATGGTAGAATTGTCCGTGTGGTCTATTACTACACTTCTAATCGGCATATTGCCTAGGTTATGAGTGATGTTCTCCCAAGTTAATCCTTGGTCATGTGATAGATATACTTTTTGATTGTTGTTTCCATAAGAACCGTAGGTAACTACTATGGTATTATCATCATTGGGGTCAAAGGCGATATCTGTGATCGTTTGATTGGGTAATGCTTGCGAAACTTCGGTGAACGTTAATCCTCCGTCAGATGATATTTTTAGCGTGCTGTTTCGTGATATAGCGAGCGTATTTGAATTGTTTTCAGCAATAGCAGCTTTCTTAATGTTATCAGAAAATCCACTATCTCCAAGAGTAGTCCATGTCGACCCAAAGTCATCGCTTCTATACAAAATATTAGTCATCGTATAAATGCTCATTTGGTTGTTAGGATCGTAGAAAAGTGGTGTGATCCAATCTCCATCAAAACCTTGAGGGTTTACGCCACTTTGGCTGTATCCTCCATCTTTGGTTCTTCGTTTACCCCCAAATTGCAAGCTGCCAATCATCCAGTCATCGTTTAAGGGATGAATGATTCCTTCCATGCCGTCAGCACCATAGAATTCTACCCAAGAATTTTCAGTTTTAATACTAGTCCCGTTGTCCTGAGACCCTGCAATTGTTCTGTGATGATTTGACTGGCTGGCCCCCAGGCAATAATTCTCTCTGATCGATTGTCCTTCGAAGATTTCCCAGGTGATACCATTATCAATACTTTTTCCTAGAAAACCATCTGTGTTGACCCAAAATACACCATCATAACATTTAGCACCTCTTATGTCAGCATGCACATATTGGCCCGTTGTATTGTAATTTGCATTCCCGGTAGACCAGTAAGTTACTTGATCCCAAGTCTGACCGCCATTGGAACTTATATGTGTATCTATATTACCAAATAGCATAATACTTGTGTCAACATCGCTGACAGCAAAAGCACCAAAATTCGCTATTAATGGATCATTGACATAGGT
>JBELIG010000215.1:0-5555 GCA_042091035.1 Sphingobacteriales bacterium
AAATATGACTCGAAAATTAAAAATAATATAGACATATTTATCTAAGCAATGTTATTTTTGTAAAAAATTAGATAATTTATGTATCCAAAAGATTTAGTAGCGCCAATGGCGAAGGATTTGACTGATGCTGGATTTCAGTCTTTGGTAACTGCGGAAGATGTTGATACAGTTCTTGGGAATAAGGAAGGAACCGTATTGGTAGTTGTTAATTCTGTATGTGGTTGTGCGGCAGCAAATGCTCGACCAGGTGCAAAGATGGCTGTCGAACATGAGGCTAAGCCAGATAAAACGGTTACCGTTTTTGCAGGTGTTGATAGAGAGGCAGTAGATAAAGCTAGGGCGTATATGATGCCTTACCCACCGTCTTCTCCGTCTATTGCACTATTTAAAGAAGGAAAATTGGTGCACTTTTTAGAGCGTCATCACATTGAAGGTAGATCAGCAGATATCATTGCTAATAATTTAAAAATGGCTTTTGATAGATTCTGTTAAAAAAAATAAGGAGAGCTTTACGCTCTCCCATTTTTTTAGCTAACCAGCTATTAATTCCCGGGGGGAGGAAATATATCTATACCTATAGAAATAGCTTTATTTCTATAATTTAGGTTTATTATTTTATAAGGAATTGTAGTTTAAAATTGGAATGCCTTCGAATGGTGTTGTGTGGTTTTTCATGTGTTTGTTCAATACTACATGCAATATAATTTTTTTATATATAAGTTTCAAGGGGGTGCCTCTATGGAGCCAATCTTTTTTTAGACCAATCACCTGATTTTTTCTCAAATATTATCCTATCGTGCAATCGACTTTTTTGCCCTTGCCAAAATTCTACCCTTAAGGGTTTTATGGTATATCCCCCCCAATGTATTGGTCTTTCAGGTTTTTCTTCGTCAACATATGTTGCCTTTGCCGCATCTAAATTCTCTTGTAGAACTAGTCTGTTTTTTATTTCTTGAGATTGTGGGGATGCAATTGCTCCTAATTGACTAGCTATTGGCCTTTTCTTAAAATACTCGCTCGAGTCTTGCTGACTTATTTTTTCAACTTCTCCTGAAATCCTGACTTGTCTTTGGAGTTTATCCCAAAAGAATACTAGTGTGGCCCTTGGGTTATGATTAAGGTCGTTTCCTTTGTGTGAATTGTAGTTCGTGAAAAAACGGAACCCTTCTTTGCCATATCCTTTTAATAGAACTATTCTTCCTTGAGGAAAGCCTGCTGGATCAACTGTACATAATGTCATTGCATTGGGTTCTAGTATACCTGATTCAATAGCTTCCTGCATCCAAAGATCAAATTGTTGAAGTGGATCCTTGTTGATATTTTCTTTGGTAAGTGGATTAGAATCGTAACTCTGACGTAAGTGTTCTACTCGGTTGGAATCCTTATTCGGCATGTCTTTATTTTTTTGTAAAGGTAAAATAAAAAAGCCCCTGATTCACAGGGGCACACAAAAAAACAAAAACTATGAACAAACACTCAATACTTGTCTAATCTACGAAACCGCATGACGTTCCATCACTTCTAATCAATACTATACAGAGTCTGCGGTTTGGAAATAAAATAAGGGGAGATTGTAATTACTTACATATACAAATAGCAATTTTTATTAATAAATAGCACCAAAGGGTTTATTTTTTTGTGACTTGCTAAATATGAGTATAAGGTATAATAAAAAAGCCAGCTTGTCAATACTAGCTGGCTTTTTTGTCTTTTAATATATAATTATTTGTGACTGAATATCTTAATGGATTTTATTCGATATGCAATCCAATACATGGTTGGAACTACTATTAATGTCAGGAAAGTTGCAAAAACCAAACCGTAGATCACAGTCCAGGCCATTGTTCCCCAGAATTTAGCATTGTCACCACCCCATGTTATGTTAGGATCTGAATTTGAAATCAAACTAAAGAAATCAAAGTTGAATCCAACCGCAAGAGGAATAAGTCCAAGCACTGTAGTTATAGCAGTAAGAAGTACTGGTCTAAGTCTTGTTTCACCACCCTTAATGATAGATTTTACAACCTCTTCTTTTGGTAACTCATCTTCGTCAGAAAGACCAAGTTCTTCCCGTCTATTCTTTATGAGTAGGTTGGTGTAATCGATTAATACGATTGCATTATTTACCACAATACCTGCTAGTGAAATAATACCAACACCTGTCATAATAACGACTATGTTCATATCCGCTAATACATATCCAAAGAATACCCCAATTGTTGAGAAGAGTACGGATAGGATAATTATGAATGGTGAAGAAACCGAGTTGAATTGAGCTACGATGATCAAAAAGATTGAGAAAATAGCGATCAAAAGTGCCATACTAAGGAATTCAACAGCTTCAGCTTGTTCTTGTTGTTCTCCTGTGAATGTAAGAGAATAGCCATCAGGAAGGTCGAAATCTGCTGTTCTTAGCTGGATTTCATTTACAATCTCATTGGCATTGTAACCATCAAGCACATTTGAGTTTACAGTGATTACTCGCTCCTGGTCCTTTCTGTTGATAGACGTATAGGAAGTAGAGTATTCTATATCAGCTACTGAGGCAATTGGAACTTGAGAAATTTGACCATTTGCAGGATTTCTGAAGGTGATTGCTTGATTTAAGATTTCAGTAATATTGTTTCTACTAACATCTTTTGCCCTAAGCTGAATAGGGTAATCTTCATCATTAGTTTTGAACTTTGATACTTCTTTCCCGAATACAGAGGTTCTTATGGCATCTGATATTGAGTAGGTGGAAAGGCCAAATCTACGTGCTGCCTCTCTATCAACATTAATGATAAGCTCTGGTTTTGAGAATTGAACATCCTTTTTAAGTTCTTCAATACCTGGTATGTTTTGCTCATTGATGAACTTGATTAGATCTGCAGAAAGCTCGGAGAGCACATCTACCTCATCCCCTGTAATCTCTATATTGATAGGCTTACCAGTAGGAGGACCGTCTTGGTTTTTATCCACTACAATCTGAACTCCTGGGTAACCTTTTAATCCTGCACGGATCTCCTCCATGATCTCAAAGGTTGAGATATCTCCTCTTTCTTCAGAGGGTACAAAACTTACCGAAAGTCTCGATTTGTTTGGCGATGCACCAAAAGCAGGTCCTGCATTTGGATCACTGGTATTCTCTCCAATCTGTGCCAATACAGCATCTACAATCTCTGCATTTTTTTCGATGATTCCAGTTACTTTCTCTTCAATTTCAACCATGAATTCATTCGTGGATTCAATGTCTGTTCCAACTGGGAATTCAATAAATGCATTTACATATTGAGGATCTGCACTTGGGAATAGCTCTACTTGTGGAGCTTTTATTCCTAATAAAATTAAGGAAAGGAATAATAGTCCAAAAGTACCTGCAAATATGAATCCAGGCTTCCTTCCGCTCAGCGCATATGAAATGAATCTATTGTAAGCACGCTCTAGTCGTGGAAGTGCATTTTCTTGAAATTTGAATGATGCATTCCTCAAGAAGAACGTATTTAGTAGACTTACACCAATTACAACTAGCAGAATGTTTCTTAACCAAACTATCCCTGTGAAGTGACCAATTAAGGCTATTGCCAATAGACCGGCAGAGAAGATTAGAATATTCTTTCTCTTTCTTCTGCGTTCTTCACGCGTGTCTGCCATTTGATCAATCTTCATGTATCTAGACGTTAGTACTGGATTGATGACAAGAGCTACGAATAAAGAAGAAGCAAGTACTATAATCAATGTAATAGGGAGGTACTTCATAAAGCTACCCATAAGTCCAGGCCAAAATGCCAAAGGAAGAAATGCAGCTAGGGTAGTAGCTGTTGATGCTATAATCGGCATCGCTACTTCTCCTGTACCATATTTTGCAGCTTCTCGTGGTTTGTAACCCTCCTGCATATATCTGTAAATGTTCTCGACAACAACAATTGCGTTGTCTACAAGCATTCCTAGAGCAAGAATTAAAGAGAACAATACAACTGTATTCAAGGTGTATCCTAGAAGTTTAAGTATGAAAATACCCATCAACATAGATAGAGGAATGGCAACACCTACGAACATTGCATTTCTGATACCCAAGAAGAAAAGTAATACCAAAACTACAAGTATGATACCTGAGATGATACTATTTTCAAGATTGGAAACCATCATCCGTGTTTGCACAGACTGATCGTTGAATGTTGTTACACTAAGATCATCTGGTAGAATATTTTGCTTTGCATCCTCTATGATCTTCGCTATCTTATCCGAGGCTATAAGTTGATTTTCACCTTTTTCTTTAATAACATCAAGTGAAATTACCGGAAGCTGATTTGATCTTGATATACTTGTCTTTTCTGCGTATGCAAATGAAACATCTGCAATATCTTCTAGGAAGATACTTTTCTGGAACTCACTTTTTACTATAAGTCGTTGGAGTTCTTTTACACTTTCAAATTCACCTACAATACGAATAGACCTTTTGAATCCATTGCTTGTGTATTCACCTGCTGACATCGTTAGGTTTTCTGAACGGATTGCATTTTCAATATCCGCAAAACCTACTTCCATCGCTTTCATCTTATCCAGATCAGCCGAGATTTTAACCTCTCTATCCAAGGCACCTTTAAGATCCACCTGGGAAATCTCTTTTAGCTCCTCTATTTCGTCTTGTAAATATTCTGCATATGATTTCAATTCATCATTGCTATATGAACCAGCGATGTTGATCGTTACAATTGGAATATCAGATAAATTGATTTCCAGTACCTCCGGTTCTTTGGTAAGGTCAGTTGGAAGATTGACTTTTGCGCGATCAACTGCATCTTTGATTTTTCTTGCTGCATCTTTCAGATCAATGTCTGTATCGAACTCAGCTGTAATCAAAGAATAATCCTGAAGTGATTGCGAGGTAACTTTCTTTAATGAGCTAATAGTTGCAATCTCTTTTTCTATCGGTTTGGTTACTAAGTTTTCAATATCCTCTGCTGAGTTTCCGAAGTAAACCGTATTAACGTATATCTGCGGCCAAGGAATCTCAGGAAAAGATTCTTTTGGCATTTCATCATAGGATCTTATTCCAAATAGCAGGATCATAAACGTAAGCAGCATTACACTGGTTCTGTTATCCACAGCTAATGAGGTCAGTCCAAACTGTCTTAATTTTTCTTTTATTTTAGATTTCATTGTTTTGAATTCTTAATGGATTAACCTTTTATTTCTACTGCCTCTTCATTTACGACCATACGAGCACCGTCAAGGATAAGTTGCTCTGCTCCTTTTAGGCCTTCAGTGATAATGATTTTTCCATCTTGTACTTCACCGGTACTTACGTAAACCTTTTGCGCTATTTGGCTTGTTTCTGATCCTTTAACTACGAATACATAACTTTTTCCACCTACTTCTTGCTGTACTAATTCCACAGGAATGCTTACTGCATCTTGTTCTGTGTAATCATTAAGCTTCACATTCGCTAATAGATTTGGCTTTAGTACTTTGTCTCTATTTTTAAGAGAGGCTTCGATTTTGAAGGTTCTGTTAGCTGGGTTTATCGCATTTCCAATTAGATTGATTTTGGCAGTACGAGTTTCACCTATTGC
>JBELIG010000216.1:0-5479 GCA_042091035.1 Sphingobacteriales bacterium
GATTGACTGATCTCCGAAATCAATAACAACGGTTGTGATTCTACGGTATACTTAACCCAAGAATCTCCTTTGTCAAATTTTTCTCCTGAAGCATCCCAAACACCACATGAAATACGATTAGTCAAGGCTGCATCTGAGAATATTTCATAGAATACAGACAAGTTATCTTGACAAATACTGCTGATCTCTGGTTGGATATTGTAAACTTCAGCGTCACATCTCCATTCGTCTGTTGTCTGAAGTACATCCTCCGGACAAACGATTTCAGGAACATTCCAATAATCATTTACGATTACTTTTACCTGGCAAGTGTCTCTGTTGTCAGACTCGTCAATAGCTTCCCAATACATGATGGTCGTACCAACAGGGAAACGATCTCCAGTTGTAAGTCCAGTGTTGTCAATTTGTGTAACCGTTGGATCATCACAGTTGTCAATAGCTAGTGGAAGCGCAAAGTTTACATAAGCATCACAGTGGTCAGTTTCTGAATTTTCTACAACTGGCGGATAAGGGCAGTTGATAAATCGAGGAGGTAGGTTGTCTTCTACAGTAACTGTAAATTGACAATCAATAAAGTTACCTACTGCATCAGCAGCATAGTAGAAAACAGTTGATACGCCCTTTTGGAAGTTGTGCGAGGCTTCAAATAATGAAGGATCTACATTTGTGGAACCATCATCTTCGATATTTACCAGTGGCATCAGGTCGAATGGACCTTCCACTGTTCCGTCTGCATTTTCTATATAGTAATTGTACTGGCGAATAAAACAGTTGTCATAAAGTAATCCATTAAGGATATCTGGATGTAACCATTCTTCGAAGCTCGTACAAACATATTCATCTGTGAATACAATGCCTATATCAGCTGGGCAAGTGATAGATGGTGCCTCACCGGCATCATAATTGTCACAAGATCCTGAGCGGAAGATTTCACAGCCTCTTGCATCAACAATTGTAACAGACCAAGTAGGTTGTGTATATTCAACACGAATCACTCCAAGGTCTTCCTGGAAGTCAGAAATATCGTGTCCGTTCTCTGTAGAGTAGATATACTCTCCATCCACATCGTCAACTATTTCGTCTCCATTGAAATCTAGAGTAGTACCTGAATACTGAATAGTATATGGTTCTAATCCTCCTTCAACTACTCCAAGGTCAACAAACCTACTTGTGAAGTCTCCACAAACACATTCAGGAGAATCCATAGAGAGTGGTTGGCGCAATTCGAAGGACTCGTGGATCATCTTATAACAACCATCTACATAAAGATTACCTTGGGTGATCATATCCGCAATGGTCATCAGGTACGAAACTGTTACAAATCCTGTTCCTGATCCCGGTGTATAGACTCCTGTAAATGGATCAATATATCCAACTTCTCTAGGGTCAGAAGGAGAGGTACCTACCTCTGGTGCTGTAGTGTATGTTCCTGGTGAAGGAATGAATCCAGTGATAGCAAAAATACCAACTACAGAACTTCCAAGCGTTGTCACACTTGAATGAGGAAGCACAGCTCCTCCGTTATACGGATTAAGGATCTGAAGGTAATTGGTAAAGTCAAATTGCTCTGGGTTATTTGCTTCTAGACAAACTTCCGGAAGATCCATATTGATCTGAAAGTCCATGAAGTAATCCAATACGGTAATACTAGCTATACATGTGCTACTGTTTCCGTAGTCATCCGTAGCCTGAAGCGTTACACGATTATATCCTTTTTCCATACAATCAAAAGAGATTGCTGGCCCAAATACACCGTCCTTTTTAACCTCGATAAAAGGATTAGGCGTACAATTGTCAAAGGATCCTCCGTCAAGCTCTGCCGCTGTGATAGTTACAAGACCGTCTTCGTCAAGCTGAGCTTCAATATCAAGACATTCTGCAACCGGTGCTTGCTGGTCAACAATACTAATTATAAAATCTTTTGATACACTTACAGAGTCACCAGATGGTGTTGCATAAGTCATTGTGTAGCGAATATCTGTGTCATCCAATGGGAATGTATAACCACTGATATCATTCCATCCAGATGGAGTAGCTGAATTATCGATGAAATAGGAGATGGATGTTCCACAACCAGCACCACTAATAGGCGCAAGTCCTGTTACTACTGCATTACAAGCTCCTACATCTGATGGCAGGACCATATCATTAGGTACTAATAGTACAGGATCTCCTGCATTTACTTCTATATTGAATGTACAGTTTGTCTTTTTTCCATTACAAGATTCAGCAGTGTAGACAACCGTATAATTTCCTATTGTAAGTGGGTCGCCAATGTCAGGGCCAGAAGTTTTACTAAGACCTGCTTCTCCTGGAGCTGAAGGATAATTTAATAATGTTCCATTACATCCATCTGTAGCAACAGGCACTGACCAGTCAAGTTCTGTAAGGCAACTATAATCCTCAGAAATTACAATGGTTTCACCTTCTGGACAATTGATGAATACAGGATAATTATTGTTGATGATCTGGTAGGTTAAGTCAGTCGCTGAAGACCAAGAAAGGTCAACTCCACAACCAGCAGTTTCAAGCGCATCCTCAATCATTACACCGACAACAGGGATGGAGCCAATAGGTAATAATTCAAATAGGTCAGTTCCTTCAACATTTATATCTCCACAAACACCGGTAGGCGTATTAGGCCAGCCATTAACCATTCTAACTGTGATCTGTCCTGTGTTTTTGACATGGTTTGGAATATCGATATCATCTCCTGAAAGCGGGAAATATCCTTCCTCAATAACATAGTCAAAAGCTCCGTCACCATCGGTGTCAGCTACTACTTGACCGCCACCGCCGTCACCATCTAGGGCCTTACCTAAAAGACCAAATACCACCTCTGAGATTGTTCTATCACATCCTAAGGCATCGTATAAAGATTTTAGAGGACGAATCTCAATATCTCCTAGGAATCCAAGATCTACGCAGATACAGAAATTGAAGACATCACAAATAATGCCAACACCTGGAAGTTCTTCTAGTGTCTTATCATCTAAAGGACCCTGGGTTACATCAAAACCAATAACAGAACTGTTGTAGTCATCTAATCTTACAGAATCCTGAGAACAGTAATAAATGGTCTCATTTGCATTTAAATCTCCTCCCACTATATCAAATAGAGATATCTCGAAGAATTTACAGCCTATAGCTAAGCTTGGATTATCTGAAACATTACAAACTTCGAACTCTGGGCCCGTACAAGAACATCCACTTCCATCGTTGAAGACTTTGATGGTTCTACAAAACGCTTCTTCAAAATATGTATCATTCGTTTGAGGACTTATGCAAGAATAATTAAAACCTGAGCTGTTACCCAGTTTTTGTTCTACACATAATCTATATGTAATAGTATTAAAATCAGCCGGACTATCTAATGTTTCGCTAAATATAGTATCGGTCAGTGATATTGTTTCTGTTTCTATTTCTACGTCATTTTTGTATAAAACCCATTGATAATCTGCAAAGTTAGGGATCAGGCCTGGATTGAAACTTGTTGTTAGGTCAAAGTCATCTCCTGATTGACATAGAGCCAAATCCTCGGGAAGCTTGAAGCCCAATACCGGTCTTTTCTGGAAAAAAACCTTGACCTCATCTGTCTGAGGTAGGCTAAAACAGCTATTAGGATCATCTGCGATAAGTGTAAAGGTATAACAGCCATCTTGTTCGAGATCAAAGTTTTCGTCATCTGCTAGCACTATGTTGCCATTGGGCAGCGTTACAACAAAACTTCCTGCAGTCGATGCTGGTGCGTATAGATTATCCAAAAAGTAAGAGGTGGTATCAACCACATCAATAATTATAAAATCATCGATTAATACTGGATTTGGTAGCTCAATAACTTCAAATGTTCCAGTGATATTTCCGATTAGTCCATATTCGCAAACAGGATTAAACTGAACTTGGAAAATTCCAGGACTTAGCGCTGATGGATTATAAGTAAATGTTCCCGAGCTATTTCCTGGAATGACAGCAACTACATTGCCTTCATCATCGATTATCTCCATATTGGAGTCACTCAATATACAGAGGGCGTTATCGATATGGTTGTTAAAGACATCTATTAAGTTTGTTGGTTCAAAGGTCAAATTAGTCGTTGATCCTTGACAGATGGTGCTTGCTATAGCTGAATTAATTGTTACCGAAACATCTCCTATAGCAGGACAAGTTGATTTCTTGGCAACTGCCTTTGGATGGACCTGGTACTCATTTGGACTCATTACATCGTACAAAAGTGGTGAGTTAGCATCCATAGGATCTGATAAATATGAATTTACTTCACGTTCATCAGCAGCAACACTTGTCTGACCAGTCATTAAGGTAGAGTCAGTGTGGCTGAATTCTATTACAAAATCTCCATCGCAATTGGCGGAGAAAAAAATACTTTCATCTATAGAAACTGTAGAATTAAACCCTTGTGATGAATTGCTAAATAGAGAAGTATTGGATGGGCAGCTAAATATTTCTAGCTTATAATTTGGTCCACCAATTGTGGCAAGTTGAAATGTATTTCCTACGTGGTTTCGAAAATTAACTTTTATTCTTGCTTTTACCCCTGCCTTCAAATCAAATGGATTACTGGCTTGGTATATTTCTTCTGTCGAATTAGTAGTTGAACTAGTAATGGACGCTGTACACTGTCCACGAAGTCGTTCTTTAGGAAGCAGCAGCATGAACAATGAAATAAAGAATAATAAGCCGGACTTTCGGATATTCCAAGGGAAATATCCTTTAGGGGGAGACGCATGTGAAATGCAGTTCCTTTTACTAGTTTTTTTCATGACAATCAAGATTTGTATATAGCCTTACTTTAATTAACCTTAAGCATTATATTTAAGCTTCTTTGATGCCTTATGAAATGCAGTGAACAGTTATTGGATTATGCACAGGAAGGCACATCCATTGATTAGATAGTGAACAGTTACAAAACATGAGACTAAGGTGTTGTTTAATTTGTTTTACTTTAGGAAGTTACAAAATTATAGGTGGATTTTAAAAATGATATATATATATTTTCTATACTCATATCTTATTGGCATAGAATAAGGCTTATTTTTTGAAAAATAAGTTTTGATTCATGCCGTCTTTCGTCATTTTTATTTGGAGGGAGTCTTTGTGGATGAAATGAAATGCAAGGTTGTAGCTTGTACTGTTTTCTAAAATTGTGTCTTGAAGTTTAAGTATGTTTTTTGAAAGGATATAGTTGCCACATTCATAATGGTTAAGATTGGAATAATAGCAATAAGTCCCATCTGGATTTATGCTAAGTCCTACCTGACTTAAATCAATTTGAATCAGACTATCTTCTTGACTAAAAGCATATGCCTTCCAATCCCCAAGGATCATTTCTTTTTTATTTGAATTGCAAGCGGTTAAGAGTAGTAGAATGAATCCAATAAGTATTGAGTATCTGTGCATCATGATGTTAATTTTGCTCTAAAATAATTAAGGCAGACTACCTTTCCAAGTAGCCTGCCTTAAA
>JBELIG010000217.1:0-5425 GCA_042091035.1 Sphingobacteriales bacterium
TCTTTGTCGTGATATTAATAATACCTGCACTGCCTTCTGGGTCATATTTTGCAGAAGGATTTGTAATCACTTCAATATTTTTAATGGAGGAGGCATCAATCTGAGCGAGCAAAGCTCTTCTATCTAGCCCTGCTAGTCCAGACTCTTTCCCATTAATTAAGATTCGAATATTTTGGCTCCCTCTTAAAGAGATGTTGTCATCTTGATCTACAGTAATGGAAGGTATGTTTCTTAGAAGTTCAGTTGCATCACCAGACATAGATGCTAAATTGTCTTCGACATTGAAGACCTTCTTTTCTAGGCCATATTGAACATATTCTCTTTGACCTTTTACCTCAAATTCGGTTAAATTTTCTGATGATTTGGTCATTTGGATTTGACCTAAGGAGAGTGTTTGGTCAACTTCAAAAGATTGAAGACTTTTTTCTTCGAATCCAAGGTAGTTGATTTTAAGCGTGTAAATACCTGCTTCTACATTGTTGAATTCAAAGCTTCCATCAGCCTTACTTAAATTTCCTTGAATGATGGATTCTTCTTCAGCCTGAATTAAACCGATGGTCGCAAACCCTATAGCAGTGTTTGATTCAGCGTCCCAGATTTTCCCTGAAATTGAAAATTGGGCGTTTAATGTAAAAACGTAAAGACAGAATATTGAGATTAAAAGTAGTGGTTGCTTCATTCAAGAAATTTTCTTTTGAACAATTAAACTTCAAAGAAGTTGCAATTAAATAAAAAAGGCAAGGTGTATCAATACCCTTGCCTTTTTTATTTCTTATTTAGAAGCTTTCTAAGCCGATAAGACCTTTATAATTACAACTAATAAAACACTTACAAGTAATCCTAGTGAAACTTTTCCAAGGTCGACTAGTACTTCTCTGAGCGTCTCTTTCTTTAATTTATGATCTGTTCGAATTCGAATTCCAAATTCCCTACCTGCCAAAAGACCTATAAATACCCAAGTTGTGCTCATTGGTAGATTACCAGTCCATGGGAATTGATAGTCCATTCCGAAGATTGCATCGTATTTGAAGATGTAAAGAATTATTGCATAAATCAAATCAACAAAGGTTGCTGAGCGTATATCTGAAGTATTTGTTTTCCGTCGAACAACTTCTTGAACATTACCTCCTCTTCTATAAAAGATAAGAGCTAAAAGTCCGAGTAGTACCAATAGCGAAAGTATGAAGCTACCCACACTCATGTTTTGACCGCCTTGAAGGTAAACATATATGTTTGCAAGATCTTGGGTTAACCATTGAAACCAAAGAAAACCAGTTGTCAGCCATTGCGCTGCAACCCAAAATTTATAATGATCCGCTTTTATTGGATTCTTTTTAAAACGTTTTTCAGTCAGTCCTGATATAGAAATATAAATAACAAATGCTGATGCGAAAGCAACGATATAGCCTAATAGAGACTTATTTATCATGCCACCCATCTTAGTACTTGAATCAAATATTGAGGCAAAAAGTGAGCCTAAATCATTAGGAACCTTATTCAAAGAAAATAGGGTGAGTATCATAAATGTTGTGCTCACGGGTATCCCTATCCTTGTTATAAATAAAAGTACAAAGGGTGGAATAAGATAGTACCACTTGTACAAGTCTGGGGTCAATTCAGGAATATATTTGTCTAAACGGCCATAATGGATGTCAGCATTAACATATCCATTTACTAGAGCAGCCGTCATGATTGTAGCAGCAAAAGCATACAATACATACCACTTGATCTTCTTCTCGTTGGACGTCAAGAATGTTCCTAGCGTTTGGATTACATCATTTCCTACTACTGAGAAGGCAGCAAGTATAAATCCGAACCACATTACAAAATTGCTTAATTCCATAGCACTTTTTAAAATTTGGCTTAAAGAACGGAAAGAAACTTAATGTTTAAGCTCTGCCAATGTTAAGTTATTGTTATTTCTTTTAAGTAGAAAATTAAATTGTGGCATTGTTTGTCCAAAGGAGTTTTCTTTGAAGCCTAGGTAAATAATTAAGGAGGAGAAACTTATAGCTAGGTATCAAAGTATCAAGTTTTTTTTGAAAAAGTATGTCTAAGGAAAAAAAATAAAAGGATAATACTTGAGATTATCCTTTTTAACTTTCGTGTGCCAAAATTTGTATAAGTACAACGCAAATTTCAATTTTTAGTGTAAAGTAGATCTTAAGTGGGCATTTTTTTATTGTTAATTTGGTTTTATATCTGAGAATCAGTCTTAAAGATCTGATTGGTTTAATTTTTTAATAAGATGAGTAATTTAAATTAAAACTTACTACCTTTGTATTCCGTAGCAATACTAGTGTTTCTTTAATTTAAAGGGTTCAATTCTATATTACTGACATGACCAAATATGTTTTTGTTACGGGCGGTGTAACTTCTTCCCTAGGTAAAGGTATTATTTCAGCTTCTCTTGCAAAACTTCTGCAATCTAGAGGACTTAATGTGACGATTCAAAAGTTCGATCCATACATAAATGTAGATCCTGGAACGCTTAATCCATATGAACATGGCGAATGCTATGTTACAGAGGATGGGGCAGAAACAGATCTAGATTTAGGACACTACGAACGATTTCTAAATAAAGCGACTTCTCAAGCTAACAATGTGACTACTGGTAGGATTTATCAGACGGTCATCAATAAAGAGCGCGCTGGCGCTTACCTTGGCAAGACTGTTCAGGTAATACCGCATATTACTGATGAGATCAAGCGTAGGATGCAAATCTTGGGTAATAATGGTGAATATGATCTGGTGATTACAGAGATTGGCGGTACCGTAGGTGATATCGAGTCTTTACCATATTTAGAAGCTGTTCGTCAAATTCGATGGGATTTAGGTACTGAGAATTGTATCGTCGTTCACCTAACCTTGATACCTTATTTAGATGCTGCCAAAGAACTAAAGACTAAGCCAACTCAGCACTCTGTCAAAGAACTTCAAAAGGCAGGTCTGCAAGCTGATGTTTTAGTATGTAGGACAGAACATGATCTAAATAAAGCTATAAAGCGCAAATTAGCTCTTTTCTGCAATGTTGATGTAAGTTCTGTAATAGAAGCTAAAGATGCATCCACCATCTACGAGGTGCCATTATTGATGCAAAAGGAAAAGTTGGATGAAGTTGTCATTAACAAACTTCGTCTTAGGGATATGCAGGAGCCAAATCTTAAAAAATGGAAGTCCTTTTTAAATAAGTTGAAGTCTCCAAAAGAAGAAGTTTCAATTGGGTTGATCGGAAAATACAATGAGTTGCCCGATGCTTATAAGTCTATTTATGAGGCTTTTATTCATGCAGGTGCAAAGAATTCTTGTAAGGTAAATGTTGTTCCGGTTCACTCAGAATCATTAGATAATGCAAAGAGTTTAAAGGATGCATTTGAGAATCTGAATGGTATTCTGGTTGCTCCTGGTTTTGGAGAGCGTGGTATACAGGGAAAGATAAATGCAATACAGTATGCTCGAGAGCATGGTTTTCCTTTTTTTGGTATTTGTTTGGGTATGCAATGTGCCGTCGTAGAGTTTGCGCGCAATGTTGCTAAATTAGATGCTGCATCACAAGAAGTTAAGGCAGATGTTGAGCATCCAGTGATTCACCTTATGGAAGACCAACAAGATGTGGTAGAGAAAGGGGGTACCATGCGATTAGGATCATATACTTGTACTTTAGAGAAAGATTCAAAAGCATATAAAGCGTACGGCAAGAAATCAATATCTGAAAGACATAGACATCGCTACGAGTTTAATAATGACTATTTAGAAGTGCTTGCCAAGAATGGGATGCGTGCTACTGGCGTGAATCCTGAAACTAATTTGGTAGAGATTGTAGAAATTACAGATCATCCTTGGTTTGTTGGAGTTCAGTTTCATCCAGAATTAAAAAGTACAGTCGAAGCTCCGCATAAGATTTTCGTTTCTTTTGTTAAAGCTGCACTCGAGCATAAGATTAATAAATAATTTTAGGTTAGTACAGGTATGAAAAAGACAAAGCTTTATATAGGTTTGGTTTTTAGTTTGGCACTCAGTCTTTATAGCTGTTACAGCTTCAAGGGTATTGCGATTGACCCAGAAGTAAGAACGTACTATGTGGATCAGTTTGTCGATAATTCAGGAGGAGGAGTACCTGTACTTGCCATAAATTTTACCGAAAAATTAAAGGACAAGATCAGAAATGAGTCTAGGCTAGTTTATTCAGAGGTTGATCCAGATATCACCTTTTCTGGTAGTATTATTCGTTTCGATCCAGTTACTTCATTGACAGGTGCCAATAATCAATTACATATTGGCGTAAAAGTTCTTTTAGAAAAGACAAAAGGGGAGGACCTAGAAGATCGGACTTTCAATGAGAGTTTTTTCTCTGAATTCCCACCTGATGTTAATTTTTTAGATGTTCGTGAAGATTTGATCGAAGAGATCACTGATCAGCTTGTGATTGATATTTTTAATAAAGCATTTACCAATTGGTAGGCTTATAATTTTTGAACTTCTTCAATTCGAATGAAGGTGAAGGAGTTATTTAGGCCATTAAAATCACTAATATATTCTTTGTTGAATAAGCAGCTGATAATCTGATTCTCCCGTTCTAAAAGGTTCAGACATTCTTGATAGTCTGGGATAGTAATATCATCACTCAAGGGTTCCACATATCCAACCGATTCTATTTGTTCAAATATTATATTCTCTTCAATACAGTTGTTTACTGGGTTTTCCGTGTAAGCTGTTACAGATATCTTGTAGCTTACCTGCGTACCTTTTAATATGAATTCGCTATCATTTGTTGGGGCAGGTTCTTTGCAAGATAAAAACTTGACAGTCCCTGCATCTAGTTCTGCATTGAATTCTGTTCCACAGAATAGATTCAAATCTGTGAAAATATCCTCCATTTGTTGCCTTTGGAGGTCTTCATCAGCTACAATACAATTATACGTACTTAAGATAAATAGGATTGAGAAGAAGATCGATCGATTCATTATAAATACTTAACGAATTAGTGAAACGTTTCCCTGGTAGATTCGTCTATCACCACCTATACATTCTACCTCGATGTAATATGCATAGGAGTCAGAATCTAAAATTTGGTTTTTGAATGTTCCATCCCAATATTTATCCCTGTTGTTGGTGTGAAAAACTCGTTCACCCCATCTATCATATATTGATATTGTTAGGGCCTCAATAAAATTACCTTCAACTTTAAAAGAGTCGTTGTCTCCATCGCCGTTTGGTGTAAATGTATTGGGAATAAATACATAGGGGAAGTCACATTTGGGATCTAATATTGTTATGGATATTTCAGCTGTTGCTGAACATCCCTTACTGTCAGTTGCCAGTAGACTAATCGTAGTGTATTCTTCAGGTGAAAAGGTAAATATATATCCCTCTTGTAAATATACTAAATTGTCGTATATAAATTCGTAAGTATCTAAATTCGTTA
>JBELIG010000218.1:0-5356 GCA_042091035.1 Sphingobacteriales bacterium
GTATAAATATATCCTACGATCATGGAGAGAACTGGGTAAAATGTAATAGTCCTGCAGTAGGTCAATTTTATGCTGTTGCAGTAGATCATGCTGAACCTTACAATGTATATGGAGGACTGCAAGACAATGGAGTATGGATGGGGTCAAATAATTACAGACCTGGTGTTGGGTGGCATAACAGTGGTCACTATCCTTATAAAGAAATTATGGGAGGTGATGGAATGCAAATCGCAGTAGACACCAGAGATAATGAAACGGTATACACAGGATATCAATTTGGAAATTATTTTAGATTAAATACAAACACTGGAGACAGAAAGTATATCACTCCTAAACATCAACTTGGAGACAGGCCTTTACGTTGGAATTGGCAAACACCGATCCAATTGTCAAGCCACAATCAAGATATATTCTATATGGCTTCCAACAAATTGCATCGTTCTTTTGATCAAGGTAATTCATTTAGTGAAATATCCCCTGACTTGACTAAAGGAGGTAAAAAAGGAGATGTTGCTTACGGAACAATAACAAGTTTTCATGAATCACCACTCAAGTTTGGACTGATCTATGCGGGAACAGATGATGGACTAGTTCATGTAACAAAAGACGGCGGTAATAATTGGACAAATATTTCTGCTGGTTTACCAGAAAATATGTGGGTCACTAGAGTATGGGCTTCAAATCATTCTGAAGGAACGGTTTACCTGAGCTTGAATGGTTATCGTTGGGACTATTTTGAAACTATGGTTTACAAATCTTCTGATTTTGGAAAAACATGGGCTAGTATTGGCTCAGACATACCGGATGAACCCGTGAATGTGATAAAAGAAGATCCAGTAAACCCTTCTTTGATTTATGTAGGAACGGACCATGGTCTATATATTTCTATGGATGGAGGAATGAGCTTCAATATATGTAAAGCAGGACTACCTGCTGTGTCTATTCATGATGTGGTGATACACCCGAGCAACAATGATTTAATAGTTGGAACACACGGTCGTTCTATCTACAAGTCAAATGTTTCTAAGCTTCAAGAAGCAGACCTTAAGCGCAATATTCAATTGTTCACAATAGAAGAAAGACGAGCAAACCCATATTGGGGAAGCAAACGTGCTACTTATATGGAGGCGAACGAGCCAGAGCAACTGATACATGCCTACACAAATGAAGCTGGCACTGCAGCGCTTACTATTTTACATGGAGAAACAATTCTATCTACCCTTGAAGTAGAATTAACAAAAGGCTTTAATGCTATCGCCTACGACCTTACTATAGATCCTAAACAAAAGGATTTATTCTTGAAGGCTTTAGAGGAAGGAACTTCGATGAATCTTAAACTTGCAGATAACGGGAAATATTACCTGCCGGCAGGAAAGTATACAGTGCTTTTAAAGCACCAAAGAGAAGAATCCACTGAGCAATTAAGCTTAAAGTAATAAAAAAAGCCTCCCGTTCGAACGGGAGGCTTTTTTTATACTTGTATTTGCCCCATAAACACTTCCTCTGCGGGACCCTCGAGATAGATATTTTCAAAGCCCTGAGCAGAGCGATCAAAATAAACACAGAGCAAACCACCTATGGCTTGGAAATTTTCTTTGTAACTACCTGCTGGATATTCCCCATCAACTGCTTTAATCAAGGCAGCTGCAGTAACCCCGGTTCCACAAGCTAGCGTCTCCCCTTCTACTCCTCGTTCAAAGGTTCGAATTAGATTATAAGAATCTCCTTTTTGAACAAGATTCACATTTGTCCCTGCTTCCTTTAAGGGAGAAACATTTCTAAATTGTTGCCCAATCTTTTCCATATCTAATTCACTAATAGAATCCGAAAAGATTACGATATGCGGGGAGCCGGTATCCATAAAATAATACGATTCATCCGACAAAAACTCCTTCACACTAGACATACCAAGCTTCACCGTATTTGTTCCGACTACACTTGCATGATGGATCCCATCAAAAGAGGAAAAAGATATATTGGTCTTCTTTTTGCCTATGAACGAATAGTAAAAGTGTACAGCACAACGACTGCCATTACCACATAAAGAGCCCTCTTTACCATCTGAGTTATAATAAACCATCTTAAAGTCAGAAGAGGTAGATTCTTCAAGAATCATAAGACCATCGGCACCAACACCAAAGTGTCGGTCACAAAGATTTGATATTTGGCTCTGACTAATCCCAGGCAATTTTTCTTGTTCCAAGGCATTAATGATGATAAAATCGTTTCCTGCGCCTTGATATTTTGTAAAATTCAACTCCATATTGAAAATATCTTCTTATTGTATAATTAGGAATTGCTTTTTGTTGTTAGATAAACATTAACTGATGTCTAAAGTAATTAAATTACCTGGTAAAGTTGACCAAACTGCATCTAACATGAAAAAATACATAGCACCATTCTTTTTAGCATTTTCTGGAGCCATTTTAGGTGTCCTAGTCTACAATATCTTTTTCCCACAAAAAGCCATTGAGCAAGTCCAACGCACAAGTGATACTAAATATGTCTACTACGAACAGCCTTCAATGGAAAGATCTTTAAAAAGATCAAATGCAGTATACAATCCTGTAGATTTCACTCTGGCAGCAGCTATTTCTACCCCATCGGTAGTTAATATACGTGCAGAAAGTAGAACAAAGGGATTTTATTGGATTGGAGGTGGTGAAGAGAGTGTTTCAACAGGTTCTGGAGTTATAATATCTCCTGACGGATATATCGTAACAAATAATCATGTCATTGAAGATGCTGAAAAATTCACTATTTCACTTGCAGATAATAGAGAATATAAAGCTTCATTAGTAGGAACGGATCCTTCTACAGATCTCGCACTCCTAAAAATTTCAGCAGAAGATTTGCCTTTTTGTGCCTTTGGAAATAGTGACTCACTTATGGTGGGGGCTTGGGTAATAGCAGTAGGTAATCCTTTCAACTTGGAATCAACAGTGACCGCAGGTATTGTTTCTGCAAAAGGAAGAAACATTAATATTTTAGAAGGAGACTTCACTATTGAATCCTTTATACAAACAGATGCCGTAGTTAATCCTGGAAATAGTGGTGGTGCATTAGTAAACACCGATGGTGAGCTTATAGGTATAAATACAGCTATAATTACTAAGAGTGGCAAATATGAAGGCTATTCGTTTGCTGTACCTTCTAATCTGGTAAAAAAGGTTATCACAGATATTAAATCCTACGGTTCCGTACAAAGAGGATTAATGGGAGTAGATCTAGAAACTATTGGGAGTAGGTTAGCAAAAAAATTGAAATTAGATAAGATACAAGGCGTTCATATTACCCGAGTAAACCCTAAAAGCGGTGCTGATCTTGCAGGACTCAAAAAAGGGGATGTCATACTAAGTATAAATGGAAAAGCAACCAATACTCTTCCAGAATTACAGGAAATAGTAGCCACTTTCTCGCCTGGTGATAAAATTGAAATTGGTTATTACCGTGCAGGAAAAAGACATTTAATAAAAGTAGAACTAGGCAATCATTCTGTAAATCTTCTTGATTTAAGTTTAATCGAGACTGAAGAATTAAAAGTATTTGGCTTTGAAATAAATGACTTAAATGCTGAAGAAATTCTAAAATATGGCAAAGATGGAGTTTTAGTACCCTTGATTGTAGAAAACTCTAAAGCTTACAAGGCAGGCATGGTAGCAAACTACATCATCACACATATTAATGAAAAAAGAATCTATTCAAAAACTGAGTTTCTGGATGAACTAGACCGATCTAAAAGTGAAATTTTTATTTCAGGACTATATCCTGATTTTGAGGGAGATTTTCATTATGTGCTATATAAATAAACCAATATAGCTTGTTGCTGTTAAATAAAACTAAAGTTTATTTGTTCTTTAAACTCTAATTTTTATTTTTCAGAAAATGACAAACCAAAATATGAAGCACACTGCTCTCGATAAACAAAAAAATAAAGACCATTATCAATTATTATTGTCAAAACTAAAATTCAGATTAGAAAAAATATATGAAGGTGGTGGTCAGAAGAAAATAGAAAAACAACATAAAAAAGGTAAGCTCAGCGTAAGGGAGCGCATCGAACATCTTATAGATAAAAACAGTGATTTTTTGGAAGTAGGCGCATTTGCAGCTTATGACATGTACAAAGAACACGGAGGCTGTCCAGCTGCGGGTGTTATTACAGGAATTGGTTATGTTTCAGGAAGGCAATGCATGATCATTGCCAATGATGCTACAGTAAAGGCAGGTGCTTGGTTTCCTATGACAGGAAAAAAGAACCTAAGAGCACAGGAGATAGCTATGGAAAATAGACTTCCCGTGATTTATCTAGTAGATAGTGCAGGAGTATATCTTCCCATGCAGGATGAAATATTTCCAGATAAAGAACACTTCGGAAGAATTTTCAGAAATAATGCAAAAATGTCCAGCATGGGCATCCCTCAAATCGCTGCCATTATGGGTTCCTGTGTTGCAGGAGGAGCATATTTACCAATCATGTCAGACGAGGCACTCATCGTAAACGAAACAGGTTCAATCTTTTTAGCTGGCCCCTATTTGGTAAAAGCTGCAATTGGAGAAGATGTAGATAAAGAAACACTTGGCGGTGCTCATACCCAATCCAACATCTCCGGAGTTACAGATTACAAGATGGATACCGATCAGGAATGCTTAGAAATCATTAGAGGTCTTGTCGATAAGATGGGCACTTTCGATACAGCAGGATTTGACAGAAAAACACCCAAAGAACCTGCTAAGGATCCAAAAGAAATCATAGAAATATTTCCGGAAACACCAACCAAGCCCTATGACTCCAAAGCAATCATTGAAAGGATTGTAGACAATTCAGAAATAATAGAATATAAAAAAGGCTACGGACAAACGATCATAACTGCTTATGCTCGTATTGATGGATGGGCTGTAGGTATAGTAGCGAATAATAGACAGGTGGTAAAAAGTGCCAAAGGAGAATTACAATTTGGGGGAGTCATCTACTCCGATTCTGCTGATAAGGCGGCTAGATTCATCATGAATTGTAACCAGAAAAAGATACCGCTTGTTTTCTTGCATGATGTAACAGGATTTATGGTCGGCAAAAGATCTGAACATGGAGGTATCATCAAAGATGGAGCAAAGATGGTCAATGCAGTGTCTAACTCTACCGTTCCAAAATTCTCTGTAGTAATGGGAAATTCCTATGGAGCAGGAAATTATGCAATGTGTGGAAAGGCCTACGATCCAAGATTAATTGTAGCCTGGCCAACAGCTAAGGTGGCAGTAATGGGTGGGAAGCAAGCAGCTAAAGTCCTTACTCAAATCCAACTCAGTTCATTAAAAGCCAAAGGTGAAGTTCCTGATCCGAACAAAGAAAAAGAAT
>JBELIG010000219.1:0-5352 GCA_042091035.1 Sphingobacteriales bacterium
GGTAGAGACCTCTTAATAAGATCTACATGGCCAGTTGTTATAGGATCAAATGACCCTGGGAATACTGCAATTTTCATATCTAAGTAATTAGTACCACTAATATAAGATTATATACAAAGCAATAAAAAAAGGAGCTTCAAAAGCTCCTTTTTTTATTTATTATAGTTCGATATTCATTGTATCGATAATCCTTCTTACTACTTTGTAAGGATCTGCATTAGATGCAGGTCTTCTATCCTCAAGGTATCCCTTCCAATTTGCTGCTGTTGAGACAGGTATTCTAATAGAAGCTCCTCTATCAGAAACTCCTACACTAAATTGATCGATAGATTGAGTTTCGTGTAATCCGGTAAGTCGTTGATCATTCTCAGAACCATAATCCTTGATATGATCCATATGCATCTTATCCATTTTAGCAAAGATTGAATCAAACAATTCTTTACCGCCTGTTTCACGCATAGGCTTATTTGAGAAATTAGCATGCATTCCTGAGCCATTCCAGTCACCTTTAATAGGCTTAGGGTGGAATTCAACTTCTACACCATACTTTTCAGTTACTCTGTGAAGTAGGTATCTGCACAAGTGAAGATCATCTCCAGCGCGCTTCGCTCCCTTACCAAGAACTTGGAATTCCCATTGCCCTAGTAAAACTTCAGCATTGATACCTGTAACTTCAAGACCTGCGTCAAGACACATGTCAAAATGTTCTTCAACAATATCTCTACCTTCACAATTACCATGTCCTACTGAACAGTAGTAAGGTCCTTGTGGTCGAGGATAACCTTGTTCGGGAAATCCTAAAGGTAAACCACTAGTTGTCAAAACATACTCTTGCTCAAAGCCAAACCAAAAATCAGGATCATCTTGAATACGTGATCTTTCATTTGTTGAGTGTGGTGTTAAATCAGGATTCAATACTTCACACATCACAAGAAATCCATTTTTCCTTCCTGGATCCGGAATAACTCGAACAGGTTGAAGCAGACAGTCTGAGTTATTACCTTCCGCTTGTTTTGTAGAACTTCCGTCGTATGACCAGACAGGAAGTGATTTTAGATCGCCATGGAAAAAATCCATCTCGAGCACTTTGGTTTTACTTCTTAGGTTTGGTTCTGGCTTATATCCATCTAGCCAGATGTACTCGAATTTAAACTTAGCCATTGTTGTAATTCTTTAAAAGTCCTTAATAATTTCTCTTCTCCTAACTTGAACATCTCCAATAAAAAAGTAACTGATTTACAGGAGTAAATAGTTCTTAAAATCAAGAAAAAAGAATAAAATTATAGGGAACTGCCCCATACAATATGGGACATAAAGCTAAACTATTTTAATCAGAAAATTATATTTAACGGCACTTTCATTACAAAAAATGAGGGTTTGTAGTCATTTATTGAGGTATGAAACATTTTTTAGTTCTATGCCCCTTGCTTCTGCTTCATTCCTTACAATCCATTTGTCAAGAGGATTTTTCACCGAATGAGGCAATTAGTTTGTTGCATAAGTCATCTTCAAACAGTTTATTAAATGGATCTCAACAAGATATATTAGAGAGTTATGGCATTTCAACCATATTAATTTACGAACTGAACAACTTTCTCAGCTATAATGTACCTATTCGTTCATACCTAGACCTCCAAAGTATCTTAGGCCTTTCCAAAATAGAGGCAAAGCAAATATTTGATTTAATATTTAACACTAACAATGAACTGGTACAATACAAAAAGACAATCAATACAGTCTTTATATCATCAGATATAGATAATTCATCTGTCTTTAAGGATGAATTAAAAATAAGAGCGAGGCATATCACAAGAAGTGAAACAAGAGATTTAGTTGTATTATCAGAAACTGATAAACAAGAGGAATTTATACAAATTAAGAGCCCATATTTTTCAGATCATCTGAGCTTAAGCCTTCGAAAAAATCTAAAAAAAGCAGAGCTTTTTATTGGTGGCTATGAACTTACTATAGGCCAAGGTTTATTGCTAGGACAACGAATTAGCTTTGGACAAGGTAGCCAGTACTTCAATACTGAAAAACATGAGAAGGCAATTAATATAAAAACTAGTTTTGGTGAAGACAACTATTTCACTGGAGTAGGAATGATATTAAATCATAAAAGCAAGGCATTATTATATGGCTCTACAAGACTAATCGATGGAACAATAACTTCAGACACTACCTATAATATCAGATACGGAGGTGACCATTCAACAGCTTCTAGTATAGCAGCTAAAAATGGGATCCGTCAATATAATGTAGGTGCCCAAGTTCACAAAAACCTAAAAATCTTCAAACTTGATCAAAGCATACATGGGCAAATCATTACTCCTAATAAAGGAGGTATGACAGATAAAAAACTTTGGACATCAAGCTCGATTATTAGAACCCACAAAAACTTTAGAACTTTTGCAGAATTAGTTTTTCAATATAATAAAAAGATAGACCATAGCTTTCTTCTAGGTCTTTCAAGAAGTTTTGGAAAAAACAGCGGCTTTTCTTTTGTTGTCCAAAAAAATACAGCGAGATACAGTGGCATATATATCAATCATCTTTTTGGATACAGCACGAACTCTTCGACTAAATATTATTTCATACTGGAGCGGCAATTGTCTAGAGTAATAAATTGTTATTTCCGCTATGAATCCAAACTAGAAAAAGCGTTGAATACTAGATTCGATTTAGGAACACAAATAAAGAAGAGAAAAAAATGGTATCTCAATTTAAAAGCAAGCTTTTCTCAAAAAGCAGAATCCAAGACTCTAAATTCTAGCATCAACCTCAAGCAAATAATGAGTAGTAATATAGAGTGTAGAAGTAGGCTGCATATCAATAATCTCTTTGAGACAGATCAAAAATGGACCAATATCCTTCTTGCAGAAGATTTTATTATCAACCCCATGCAAAAACCATATGCAATCAAACTACGATTGGCTTATTATACCCAGGAAAGTCCCTCTAATAATGTATTTGCCTATGAGAATGGTCCTATTGGACAATACTCCATAAAACAATATGATCAAACAGGCTTCAGGTACACCCTAAATTTAAGATGGAAATGGGCTTTTAGAAGTTTAGAGATCAAGTATTCAAGATGGATAAATACGGAGGCTGATAAGAGTTTTCCGGTAGAATTTCAATATCGGTCAGTTTTTAATTCCGATCGATAAAATCAGGATAGATAAGAAACTCTTCCCGTAGCTTTGAATAATCTTTCAAGTCCTTTTTCCAAGATAATTGTATCTCCTCGAAGCTACAGCTATCTTCAATCTGATTCCTAAGCTTATCTGTGCCAGCAAGTAAGTTGAAAAACCCATTATCCAAGAAGAATTTTTTCTTTTCGGGGTATCTATGAAATACATCTAAAATGGATTCTAGGTCCAAATAATCTTTACGGAAATTTAGCGCATTATCTTTATAATAAGATTGACCAAAACATGTTTCGCCCTCCAATTTAGGGTATTTAGAACCCTCATTGGGAGTGGGAACAAAAGAATCGTTTTCAAATTCTAATAAGGGATGACCATACCTTTGGAAGGGAAAATCAGTGCCTCTTCCTACGCTTATTTGAGTTCCTTCAAAAAAACAGAGTGAAGGATACAAATACACGGAGCGCATATTTGGTAAATTTGGAGAAGGACGCACAGTCAGTTCATACACATCAGAATGATTATAATGCTCGCATGGTACTATGAAAAGATCACACTTACTTGTTGTCCATTCCTTTTCATTGATCATCCAAGCAAGCTCACCTACTGTCAAACCATGAACTACCGGAATCTGATGCATCCCAATAAAAGAGCTAAAAGATTTTTCTAATATAGGCCCATCAAAATAATGCCCATTAGGATTTGGCCGATCTAAAACCATGAATTTTTTCTTCTGCTCACCACAGGCCTCCATAATATAATGCATAGAGGAAATATAGGTATAAAACCTTAGGCCAACATCCTGTATATCGAACAATACAATATCAATACCTTTTAAATGCTTTGCGCTGGGCTTTTTATCCTTGCCGTACAATGAAACTATAGGTATTCCCGTAAGTGGATCAACAGAGCTGTTGATCTCCTCGCCATTGGATGCTGTACCTCGGTAACCGTGCTCAAGCGCAAAAATCTTCTTTACTTGGATGCCACGAGCAATCAAGGTATCTAATAAATGCGTCTGATTAATCAGAGAAGAATGATTTACAACTAAGGCGATATCCGCATCTTTTAATACGGGCAAATAAATATCCATCCGTTCATTTCCTAGCTTAAGTTCCTTTGTTTTCGAATGCACAAATACAGCATCCGACTTATTATCAACGGACATAACTACCGATATCCCTTTTTTAGAAACGGAACAGGAACAAAAAAATGTTGCAAAAAAAACAGCAAATGAAACAAAAAGTTTTAAATTGTATTTTTTAATCATAATACCTTAACTAAGTATGCTCGGGCAAAAATTTGCAATAGTAGATATTGAAACAACCGGAGGGAAACCGGGAAGAGACAAGATAATAGAAATTGCTATTGTAATAATAGAAAACGAACAGATTATAAGACGATTCGAAACTCTATTGGATCCTGAATGCCCCATACCCCACAATATAACCTATTTAACAGGTATCCGTCAAGGCATGGTAGAAGGTAAACCTAAGTTTTTTGAAATTGCAAAAGATATAGTTGAGCTAACAGAAGATTGTATTTTCGTAGCTCATAATGTGCGTTTTGATTATTCATTCATCCGAGAACAATTTAAAGGACTTGGTTTTACTTATAGTCGGAAAACGCTTTGCACTGTTCGATTAAGCAGAAAGGCATTTCCGCACTTACCCAAGCACAGCTTAGGTTTTTTGATCCAACATTTCGAAATAGAAGTAGATAGTCGTCATAGAGCTATGGCTGATGTACTTGCCACCTGGGATGTACTAAAGCGAATTATGGTTTCAGAAGCTTTTGAGGAAGAAATGGAACAGGTAATATCTATGGGGATCAAAGAATCTCTGCTTCCTCAAAACCTTTCAAAATCTGATATTGAATCGCTACCAGAAGATGCGGGAGTCTACTATATGCATAATTTAGAAGGCAGACCCGTATACATTGGTAAGAGTATAAATATTAGATCTAGAGTATCCAGCCATTTTAATAAGAAAACAAGTAAAGGCTCAAAATTACAGCAGCAAGTAGACTCAATTAGCTACCAACTCACTGGATCTGATTTAATGGCCAGCTTCCTAGAATCCATGGAAATCAAAAAGTTCTTACCAAGTATCAATAGAGCTCAAAAACAAGTAAACTACCCTTATCACATACATAAATACGTGAATGAAGCTGGATATTCCTGCTTAAGGATATCAAAGAAAAA
>JBELIG010000220.1:0-5341 GCA_042091035.1 Sphingobacteriales bacterium
AAGCGAAAATGTAAAAACAACCTTTAGAATAAGTATACCTTTGGTAAAAAAAGTACATGCATCTTAGCCTTAAAGCAATTTGTTTATTCCCAACCATTATATTAACTGCAATCCTATTTGGGAATACATTGCATGCACAATCACTTCAGATAACAGACGACTTTGATCAACCTATCATAGGCGCCACTGCATATACAAGTGATCTTAAATATTCCGCTCTCTCAGATGAAGGAGGCTTGATAGATCTTTCTATATTTCCTGACACAAGTACTATTACAATTCGATTTTACGGATACCAAGTAAGAGAACTTGAACTAAGAACCCTTCAAGTCAACAAAATAAAACTCAAGCCAATCAACTTCTTTTTTGATGAATTTGTGCTTGTAGGAGATGATAAAAGACCGCTAAGTCAACAAATCAAATCCATAGAAATTCTAAAACCGGAAAGTCTTGGTTCTTTCCAAGCACAAACCCCTGCTGATTTATTGGCTAATAGCGGGCAGGTTTTTGTTCAAAAATCACAAATGGGTGGCGGGAGTCCAATACTAAGAGGCTTCGAAGCCAGTAGAATACTGCTCGTAGTAGATGGGGTAAAAATGAACAATGCCATATACCGATCTGGGCACCTTCAAAATTCTATAACGCTAAGTAATCAAGCGCTTCAACAAGCCGAAATCATTCAAGGTCCAGCATCTCTGCTCTACGGATCAGATGCATTGGGCGGCGTTATTCACTACCGAACACGCAAACCTAAGTTGAAGGATAAGGAAACAGTTAAAACATACAGAGGTTCTCTAAGCACCTCCTACAACAGTGCTAATAATGGAACCGTTTTTTCAAGTGTTAGCGAGATTAGTGGAAAGAAATTCGCGAGCTTATCTATCATAAGCCTCTCCGATTTCAACACGCTAAAAGCAGGTAAAAGAAATATTGAAAATGTGCCTGATACTTGGAGAAGATTTAATTACCAGGGTATCGATAATAATATGGATATAGTGGTATCAAACCAGAATCCTGAAGATACTACTGCTGACCAATCGCATGTATTAGAAGGAACGGCTTATCAGCAACTAGACATACTCCAAAAATTCACTTACAAACCCAATCCTGTTTTTCAACTGGATCTCAATGTTCAATTTTCGAGTTCCTCGGATATCCCCAGGTTTGACCAATTATCGGAAAAAAATGGTG
Organism: Sphingobacteriales bacterium; assembly: GCA_042091035.1. GTDB lineage: Bacteria > Bacteroidota > Bacteroidia > Chitinophagales > Saprospiraceae > AM-2324. The sequence continues at coordinate 1,192 of JBELIG010000220.1, forward strand.
ATATGTTCACCTTTGCTGAATGGAATTACGGTCCTCAGAATAGGACTTTGGCCTCTGCTCAAATGAATTATACTAATCCTACAAAGCTTTTTGATGAAAGTAGGCTTACGCTGGCCTATCAAAACATCGAGGAAAGTAGGATTAATAGAAGATTTAATGCTGGAGACAGATTCCATAATATGGAACACTTAGATGTATGGAGTGGTACTTGGGTTTTTCAGAAAAAGATCAAGAAAGTGACTGGCCAGAGCATATTTTATGGGCTGGACGCTCAACTCAATCAATTGAACTCCACTGGCTTCACTGAAAACATCTATGGAAACCAGCCTGCAAGCTTCTTTAGCAGATACCCTTCTGGTCTTGCTAATGCTAATAACTTTGGACTATTCACCAACTATCTAATCCGTGGTAAATCCGGTAAAAATCAGCTCAATATAGGCCTGAGAGGTTCGGGACATTACACAGAATTAATCTTTGAGGACACAGAAGATTTTAGCTGGCCAGCAAATTATAAAGACGGTTCGTTAACCATAGATAATCAGGCCCTAATCGCTTCCATTGCCTACAAACATAAGATCTCCAAAAAATCAGAATTCAATGCCTCACTTAGCAATGCATTTCGAGCACCAAATATAGATGACCTAGGAAAGATAAGGATCAAAGGAGGTTTTGTCAATGTCCCCAACCCTAACATCACACCAGAAAAGACCTACACGGCTGAATTATCTTATAAAAGATCTATGTCTAAGCTAAATTATAGCAGCAACCTATATTACACCTTAGTTAATGATTTGCTTGTCAGAAAACCAACAGATGAGGTGCTAATACCCGGCTTTACTAGCCTTGCAAACACCAATGCTTCTAATGGATATATTTATGGCTTCACAGGAAATCTAAACATTCCAATTAGCTCAACAATAGAAATTAACTATACGCTCGGTTACACCAAAGGACGATACAACTATTTAGATGTCACGAACAGTATTGATACACTTGTAGCCATGGGCCATATCCCTCCATTGTACGGAAACGGTCGGATAGAATGGAAGCTTAACCGTTTCGAGTGTGCTCTAGTACATCGTTTTAACGGTAAAAAAAGAATAAAGGACTATGAAGTTTTAACTATTTCCAGCGATACCGGAGGAAATTATTTAATAGAACGTGAAGGATCCTCCGATAATTTAGAGTACGGTTTTATTGACTTTGAAGACGGTGAAAAAGTATATAAAGATCTTCCCTCTTGGCAAACCTTAAATCTATATGTAAGCTGGAGTACAGATAAACAAAGGGTTTTCCTATCCATTGAGAATATATTTGATCGTCATTATAGAACATTCTCCTCTGGACTGAGCGCTGCCGGCAGAAATATAGGCTTGGGGCTGATTTTTAACTATTAATGTCTTTATTTGGTTAAATATTGGCTAATGTTAGTTGGATTTAGAAAAGAAACTTCTAATTTTGTTCAAACAAATTAAAAGAACGTCGAGTTAGCTTTATTTACTTTTGGAATACAGAGGTTTACAAATCTTACTCGACGTTTTATTTTTAGTTCTACCAAATAAAAAATACCAATTTTTATGAAAGAATTCGGATACAAAACACCCGATGCAAATCTTTCTGATTCAGGCCTTAACTCATTTGATACGGCCTATTGGAACTTATCGCCAGAAGAACTTGTGCAACATGCCCAGGATAAAAACATGGGAACCTTGTCAGACAAGGGAGCATTGGTGATCAAAACTGGAAAATTCACAGGTCGCTCCCCTAAAGATCGATTCATTGTAAAGGATGATCTTACAAGCGACATGGTTGATTGGAATTCAATAAATATTCCTTTCGATTCAGAAAAATACTTTTCACTTAAAAATAAGATTGCAGATTACCTTTCTGACAAAGAAATTTATGTCAGAGATGCCTATGCTTGTGCTGATGAAAATTATCAGCTAAACATCAGAGTGATCAATGAATACCCTTGGAGTAATCAGTTTGCTAGTAACATGTTCCTTAGACCTACTAAAGAACAATTAGAAAACTTCTCACCAGAGTGGACTATTCTTAACGCACCTGGATTCCTAGCTAATCCTGATGTAGATGGAACAAGACAATCTAATTTTGCAATTGTTAATTTTAGTGACAAGACCATTATTATAGGTGGAACAGGCTATACAGGAGAGATCAAAAAAGGAATCTTCTCTGTACTAAACTGTGTCCTACCCTACGAACGAGGTATTCTATCTATGCATTGCTCAGCAAACCAGGGTAAAGATGGAGATACAGCAATTTTCTTTGGACTTTCAGGAACAGGAAAAACAACCCTATCGGCAGATCCCAATAGAGGTTTGATCGGTGATGATGAACATGGTTGGTCTAAAGAAGGTGTTTTCAACTTTGAAGGAGGTTGTTATGCAAAAACGATAGACTTGACTCCAGAAAAAGAGCCAGATATCTTTGCAGCAATCAAGCCAGGAGCAATTTTAGAGAACATTGGCTTCGAAGCCGATGGTAAGACACCTAATTTTGAAGATTGTACAATCACTCAGAATACAAGAGTTTCTTATCCAATCGAGCATATTAGCAATGCGCTTAGTCCATCAAAGGGCGGTCATCCAAAGAATATTTTCTTCTTGACCTGTGATGCATTTGGCGTATTACCTCCAATATCAAAACTTACAAAAGGTCAAGCAATGTATCACTTCATATCAGGTTACACTGCTAAAGTTGCAGGTACTGAAGAAGGCGTTACTGAGCCACAAACGACATTCTCTGCTTGTTTCGGTGCTCCATTCCTACCACTTCATCCTACTAAATATGCAGAAATGCTTGGTGAAAAGATGAATGACCACAACGTAAACATCTGGTTGGTGAATACTGGATGGACAGGTGGATCCTATGGCGTTGGAAACAGAATGAAGCTTAAATTGACTAGAGCAATGATAACAGCTGCATTAGAGGGAACTTTGGCAGAACAGAACTTTGAAACTCAAGATATTTTTGGTTTAGAGATACCTGTTGCTTGTCCTAATGTACCTGACGAATTGTTAAATCCAAGAAATACTTGGCTCGACAAAGATGCTTATGACAATAAAGCCAATGAGTTGGCTCAAGCCTTTATCGAGAATTTTGAACAATTCAGCGATAAAGCAAATCAAGAGATTATGGAAGCTGCTCCAAAAATTGGAATAAGCTAAAAATAAAAAAGGCCCTATTGTAGGGCCTTTTTTTTTTACCTACATTTTTATAATTTGTGATGGATAAAAGTAATCACAGTCAATAAAAACCTCCTACTACAAATGAAATACAGTCTCCCCCTGTTCGTATTTCTTGTCTTGGCATTTATTTGCAATGCTCAAAAAGAAATAGAAAACTTTAGAATTTTAAAAGCTGAAGGTCCAATCCCAAATATTCTTCTTGAACCCCTTGAGTCCAGATACGAAAAAAACCTCAAAAAACTTGAGGCCGAGGTGACTAACAAAGCGGATCTAAAAGACTTCGCCTTATCAACAGCATACACTGTAGATTTCTTCGTCAATCAGGGTCAAATCGTTTTTAATGATACGATTTCCAAATACCTAGAAGATATTGCTGCTTACCTTTTAAAAGACAAGCCAAAATTAGCTAAGGAGCTACAAATATTTACCTTAAAGTCTGATATACCAAATGCATTCACCACACCACAAGGTCTAATTTTTTTCACCTCTGGACTTATCGCTCAGATGGAAAGCGAAGCTGAGCTTGCATTTATTATGGCCCATGAAATCAGTCACTATACTGAAAAACATGCCTTAAAATTTCAATTAGACCTTGATGAAGGAATAGATGATGAAGAGAATGATTTAAACTCAAAAAATTCACGCAGAAATAAAAACCTCATAAAGAATGTCCATAAGTACAAAAAAACTCAAGAATTAGAAGCAGATAAAAGAGGCATCGAACTCTATGCGGATAGTGACTATGACTTTGAAGCAATAGAAAATGCCTTTTACATTTTGATGTACTCTTATCTTCCAATTGAAGACAGAAAATTCGACAAATCCCACCTTCAGTGTGGACACCTTCATATTCCTGATTCGATTCTTTATAAGGAATATAATGAAATCACGGCAGTTGAAGATTATGATGATACCGATCATACCCACCCTAACATCAAGAC
>JBELIG010000221.1:0-3496 GCA_042091035.1 Sphingobacteriales bacterium
AAAAGGCTGGTTTTACTTTACCCTTTTGCTCAAGACGACTAGCTACACCTTCCCAAAGATGTTCTGGGACTGCAGATTCATAAGAACCCAATTTATGTCTTAAGCTATCATCCAACTTCTCCTTTTTCATAAAATATTTCGTTATGCTGGATTAATAATTCCTTTAATAATTTTCTTGCCTTGACTAATTGAGACCTTGAAGTACTTTCACCAAATCCAAGCATCTCTGCAATCTCTTTATGACTATAACCTTCGATAACATAAAGATTAAAGACCATTTTATATCCATCCGGAAGGGAAGCTATTATTCTTAACAACTCTTCCTCAGCGAGATGATCGATAGCTGAAGATTGAATCACGTTTGATGAGGAGTACTCAACAAGTGCAATGTCATCAAATGAGATTTTTTCTTTTTCAAGGTATCTAAGACAAGTATTTACAACAATTCGACGAATCCAACCTTCAAATGAACCTTTGAAACTGAACTTGTCAAGACTATTGAAAACCTTCACAAAAGCCTCTTGCAACATATCCTCAGATTCTTGAGAAGTGCGTGCGTACCTTTTGCATAGCGTAAACATTTTACCAGCAAAAAGATCAAAAAGTTCTTTCTGACTTTTTGAGTCACCCTTCAAACAAGATTCTATGAGTTTTTTCTCTGTCAACTTGAGGCATTCTGTAACAATGCTATATTGTTAGATTAGAAAATGGGCACAAACGCTGCCTGAGTGCTTTCTAAAGTAAGAAGAATTTTAGATTAATACTTAATCCTTCGTGCTAATTATCAATTCCTTGCAAGTTTGTTTTTACCGAATCGGTTGATGTTAGTAGAGATAGAAATTTGATTAGAGCTGCCAGCTAAATGATATCTTCCCCTTGAATAGCCAAAGCGAAATCGATTAAGTTTTAGCTCAAGGCCCAATGAGAGTCCATTTAAGCTAGACCAACTTACTAATTGCATTTCCTTTTGCCTCAGATGATTATATCCAAACTGAAGGCGCAAACCTTCTTTTTCACCTATTAAAAGCTCCCCATTAATTGAAAAATGGCGCAGAAAATTGTCTAAACCCAAATTTGGCTCTGAAATCTCTTCCACACCGCCTAGAATAAGGATCTCAGGTTCTAAATCGGCATCATAATAATTGATATCCCAACGGTTTAGATGATGATAAAGTATACTGAATCTAAATGGAAGGTATTCTAATCGTTTTGTAAAAGAAAGCTGCAGATCTGTTGGCAGATTTCCTTTTTGACCAGGCGTATAACTATTCAACTGCCATCCTGCATTCTTTAATAGCAGGGCAAAAGATAATCGTTTTTCATCTACGGAATAAATAAGACCTAGATCTGCTGCAATTGCATTTGAACTATAGGTTTCCATTGCAGAATTTACATACATCAAATTAGCTCCAACAGCTAATCGTTCGTATAGTCTTTTACCAAGACCTATCATTAGCGCAACCTCTGAGGCTTCGAAATTATTTGTCAAAGCACCTGTTGCATCACGTCCTGTAAATTCGCCATAATTGATATAGCGAACCCCTCCATGAAGATTTAGATCCCACTTATCAACATGATGATTGTAAAGAAAACTGCCATGAGATATATCTTCAAAAAGGTAACTTTGAGTAAAGGATATTCCACCACTCTTCAACTTATTACTCGATGCTGGATTGACCCAACTGAGGGCTGGATCCATATCAATAACACCATTTGCGTGTCCTCCAAGTGCAGCTACCCTAGCATTAGCTGGCAATTCAAGAAAAGCATATAATGCCTGTCCGCCGAGCTGACTAAAAAGTACATTACTTGTTACTAACAAGCTAAAAGTAAAAAGACCTCTACTCAAATAATTCATCATGTTGTTCCTTATTCTAATATTTCAAAAAGAGTCTCGTCTATTTGTTTTTCGCCGTCCTGCTTAGTCCATGAAGTTTGACAGATCCCACTCTTGCAAAGCATCTTCTTTACAAGTTCACCTGAAGTATCAAACAACTCCAATAATCCATCTTCCTTTGGGCCGTCTTTATAGGTTCCTCTTGTTTTTATAAGCCCCTCCTCTGAATACTCTTCAAATGGTCCATTTTCTTTCCCTTCACTCAAACTTACTTGTTCTTTCAAATTACCATTAGCATAATAAGTAAGCCACAAACCGGAGGGCATATTGTTTTTAAATTGCCCCTCTTGAAGCTTAGTACCATCCTCAAAATAAGCCTTATAGGCTCCTTCATATGCTCCTCGTGTAAAGTTTTCCTCGATTTCAGTTTTACCATTCTCGAAGTACCAAACTTTTTTTCCTTCCAAAGTATCATTCTCATAGTTTGCTACAGATGAAATAGTCCCACTTGGATAAAAAGTAGTGTAGGTACCTTGCTTCATTTTAGTCTCTAAATCCATAGAATATAATTCAAGAACCTTACCTGAATCATCTGTAATCTTTACCTCAGATAATTTTGGCTTTGAGCATGAAAACAAACACAATACAACAGCGATCACAAGGTTTATGACATTTTTCATAACGAATTGTTTAACTTATATTTCGGAGTACCTTTAAAATTAACAAAAAAGAAAGGGCAGTAAGAATTTCTCCCTACTGCCCTAATTATTTTTTCTAAATAAGTTACACTTTCTCTATTTGTTCTACTTTATTCCTTCCAATTGACTCGTAATAAAATCCAGACTTTTGAACATAGTCAAGGTCATATAGATTTCTTCCATCAAAGATATTCTTACCATTCATAAGTTTTGACATCACACCAAAGCTTGGCGTTCTAAACAATGCCCATTCTGTCATGATTGCTAAAGCATCAGCCTCAACGAGTGCATCATATTGATCCGAAGCATATTTGATCTTATCACCAAAAATACCCTTCACATTATCCATAGCCTCAGGATCAAATACCTTTACCTCAGCGCCTGCTTCAATAAGTCGCTCAATCGTATATAAGGCTGGAGCCTCTCTGATATCATCTGTTTCAGGCTTAAATGCAAGTCCCCAAATACCGATCTTTTTACCTTTAAGGTCTCCAAAGAAAGCCTCTAGTTTTTCAAAAATTCTCAATCGCTGCTTACTGTTCACATCCAATACCGCATTGAGCAATTTAAAATCATATTCATATTGCTTAGCAGTACGACCTAAAGCTTGAACATCCTTTGGAAAACAAGATCCTCCGAAACCAACTCCTGGGAAAAGGAAGCGTTTTCCGATACGTGTATCTGAACCCATACCCAAGCGAACATGATCTACATTTGCTCCTGTCTGCTCACATAGGTTTGCAATCTCATTCATAAAAGTAATACGAGTTGCCAAGTAAGAATTTGCAGCATACTTAGTCATTTCGGCAGAACGCTCATCCATAATGTAAATTGGATTACCCTGTCGAACAAATGGTGTATACAGCGTTTGCATTACCTTCGCTGCTCGATCTGAAGATGTTCCCACCACAACTCTGTCGGGCTTCAAGAAATCGTCAACGGCAACTCCTTCCCTTAAAAA
>JBELIG010000221.1:3596-5304 GCA_042091035.1 Sphingobacteriales bacterium
GCAGATCCATCTTCTCCCGGAGGTGTAGGAAGTGCAAGAAAAATAATCTCCGCATCTTCTATAGCAGCAGCAAGGTCAGTTGTAAAGGTTAATCTACCCTGATTTGTATTTCGCTCAAACAACACATCTAGCCCAGGCTCATAAATCGGAATCTCGCCATTACGCATCCGCTCCACCTTCTTGGCATCAATATCCACACAGATCACGTTATTTCCTGTCTCAGCAAAACATGTTCCTGATACTAATCCAACATAACCAGTTCCAACAACTGCAATATTCATTCTATTTATATTTAAGGTCAAATGATAGTTATCCACTAAGTAACGAAGCATATGCTATTTTCGTCTAGGGCCTATCTAAAAAAGTGCACAAATTTAAGGAAGACCTTTGGTTTTCAAAGATTTTCATCGAATTATTCTTATCAGCTAAGTCTTTTTATGCCAGTATTAATTATAAACTTTAATGGTATTAAACTTATTTTAGTGAGGAATAAGATACCAAAACGGCATATTTTCGTTAAATAGAAAAAACTTACCCTGAGTAAATGAAACAACTTTTTGAAAAAAAATCTTGGTGGAAGCTATTTTTAGCTGCCTTTGGTACACTGATAATAATAGGATCTTTGATCTATACCAAAAACATTGTGGATGTCCTCTCGCAAGATGAAAAGACAAGAGCTGAGAATATCCTCGTTGCTGTTAATGCAATAAATAGTCCGAGCGGACAAGATGACTATTCCCTTCCACTCCATATCCTTCAAAGCAATAAATCCATTCCTGTAATACTCGTTTCGCATACTGGACAGATTACAGACGGCATTAATTTTGGAGAAAAAAACGATTCCGACACTACCTATTTGAGAAAAAGGCTTGATGCATTAATTGAATCAGGGGCAGAACCTATCGTAGATGATGGAGGTCAAATGCTTTATTATGAATCCTCCATTTTTATTGATTATCTGAGCTTTTTTCCTCTTATTCAAATCTTTCTGATTGCTACTTTTATAGCTATAGGATATGTAGCGTTTTCTTCTATCAGAAAAGCTGAACAAAATAGAGTGTGGGTTGGAATGGCGAAGGAGACTGCCCATCAATTAGGAACTCCAATTTCAGGAATCCTAGGCTGGGTTGAACATTTAAAATTTATTCGAGGACAAGACGAAGAAATCAAAGAAATAGCCGATGAAATCGCAAATGACTTGACAAAATTGGACTTGATTGCAGATCGATTCTCCAAAATAGGATCAGAGCCTGAATTAAGTGTCCAAGAATTGAGCCCTGTCCTGGAGAAGAACTTTGCTTACATAGAAAAGAGAGCTCCACGTAAAGTAAGATTCGAAATAAACAAGCAAGAATCGCCAGGGCTTTATGGAAAAGTCAATCTACATCTACTCGATTGGGTCATGGAGAATTTACTGCGAAATGCACTGGACTCAATTGGGAAAGAAGGTCTTATCTCAGGTTCAATACATTCAGATCAAAATTGGGTTCATATAGATATATCCGATGATGGAAAAGGCATTCCTTCCAACAAATTCAAGACCGTCTTCAAACCAGGATACTCCACAAAAAAACGGGGTTGGGGTCTTGGACTATCCCTTGCAAAACGCATTGTATCAAACTATCACAAGGGGAAAATATTTGTCAAAGAATCAAGCGAAAATGTAAAAACAACCTTTAGAATAAGTATACCTTTGGTAAAAAAAGTA
>JBELIG010000222.1:0-3860 GCA_042091035.1 Sphingobacteriales bacterium
ACGATCATGTAAAAACTCACATTCAAAAATATTATGAAAGGAGATTCTAACAGAATTATTGGTATTATCCTTATTGTACTTATCAGCTTTGTTTACATTAAGTTTTTCGCACCAGAACTTCCAGATCCGGAGGCCGTAGTTGAAAACAATGCAGTTGATTCTACAATGATCGACATTGAAGGTCAGACAGAGCAGGACGAAATTGTAGCAGAGAAAACTGCGGAACTTCCAGATTCAGTTTTATTGGCAGAGAAAGCATCAACTTTTGGTGTGTTTGCCCCAGCTTCGATTGGTCAAAATGAGCTTGTTAGTATAGAGAACGAAAACCTTAAGCTAGATATCAGCTCAAAGGGAGGGAAAATTGTAACAGCACATATCAAAGGCTATGAAAAGATACTTGAAGGTGAAAATAATGAAGAGGTAAAGAGTGAGCTGCAGCTACTGAATAATGCAAAGAATAAATTCGCCTATGAGTTTATTCTGAATCAAGGTTTAAAAGTAAGTTCTGAAGATCTATACTTCGAAGTTTCTTCAAGTGAAAAAGAACTTGTATTAACTGCTAGACTTGATGGCGACGCTAAAATAGTTCAAACTTATAAATTGGCTGATAGCGGCTATAATGTCGATTATGATATACAACTTGTTGGTTTGAATAATTTCCTTGACCTAAGTGCAGGAGGTTTGAATTTAAATTGGGTGAATTATCTAGAAAAATTAGAGAAGAACTCTGATTATGAAAGAAACTATTCAACAATTTACTATAAGCCTTCTGAGGACTCCGCTGACCATTGTAGTTGTACAGGTGATGATACAGAAGAACCTGAGGGTAAATTAAAATGGGTCTCTGCTACTAATCAGTTTTTTAATACATCCTTTATTGCTGAATCATCCTTTAAATCAGGAACCTTCGAGACTGAGTTGACAGAAGGTGAGTCTAATATTTTGAAAAAAGTAGAGGCTATGATTGTTCTTCCATCTGACGAGCTTAACGGCTTCAGTATGGATATGTATATAGGCCCTAACAAGTTTGAAAACTTGAGAGCGTATGATGTTGAACTTACAGATATCGTTCCTTTTGGATCTTCTATATTTGGAACAGTAAATCGATGGATTATTCGTCCAATATTCAACTTTTTTTCTAAGTACTTCGCTAATTTGGGGATAGCAATTATTCTTTTAACTCTCGTTGTAAAGCTTGCTTTGTATCCCTTGCAGTATAAGATGATTCATTCCCAAGCAAAAATGGGTGTGTTGAAACCTAAATTGGCTGCATTAAAAGAGAAGCATCCAGATGATTCTCAAAAGGTTCAGATGGAGACGATGAAAATGTATCAAGAATATGGTGTTAATCCTTTGGGTGGATGCATGCCTATCGTACTTCAGATGCCAATCTGGTTTGCATTGTATAGATTCTTCCCTGCATCTATAGAATTCCGCCAGGAGAGTTTCTTATGGGCTACTGACCTTTCATCTTATGATGTTTTTGCAAGCCTTCCTTTTGAATTACCGTTCTATGGAGATCACGTATCACTATTTACAATTCTTTGGGCTTGTACAACTGTGATATATACCTTCTATAATAGTCGTCATATGGATATGTCTGCTAATCCTGCAATGAAATATATGCAGTATCTTATGCCGATCATGTTCCTGTTTGTTTTCAATAGCTATGCGTCAGGTCTTACGATTTATCTTTTCTTCTCAAATGTTCTGAATATCGCTCAGACAGTAATTACGAAGAAAGTAATAAGTGATGAAAAGCTGATGAAAGCTTTAGAATCGAATAAAAACAAACCTAAGAAGACAGGAGGTTTTGCCTCAAGACTTGAAAAGGCAGTTGCTGAATCACAAAAAATGAAAGATCAGCAATCAAAGAACAAGCGTAAGCGCTAAATAAAATTAAAAAGGCATCAATTTATTGATGCCTTTTTAATTTTATCTAAACGATGTCTTTCTATTGATTCAAGCACATTTTTTCGTGCCTGCTCTGTTTGCTTATCAGTCCAGTTCAGGTAATTTTTGAATGTATTTAAGCATAGTTCAAGCTCCTGTTCAACGGCGCTAATATTAAAATACATTTTACCAGATCGTCTCAAGAAATAGTCCAAAGGATTGATGCAGCATTCCTCATCTATGCAGTAAATGTATTCCTGCACCAAGGCATCTTTTGAATCGGGTTCTAAATGGCCTAAAATAGACTTTGCCGCAGTCCCGTAAGTGAAATTATGGTAAGTTGATGCTGAAGGGCTTGTAAATGACTTTGATTTAAAGGAATGATAGGCTGTTAAGCAGGGTGTTTTTTTGCCAAACAAATCTTGTTCTACGATGTTTACAACACGTTCTGCCATCTTCCTAAAACCTGTAAGTTTACCCCCTGCTATAGATATTATTCCAGATGGAGCAATGAAAATTTCATCCTTTCTGCTCATCTCTGTTGTAGATTTTTCTGATTTTCGAATAAGGGGTCTCAATCCTGCCCAACAGGATTCTATATCTTCTAGAGAGATATTTGCTTGAGGAAATCTGCGATTTAAAGCACTTATAAGGTAGCTACAATCCTCTAAGTTTATTTCGATCTGGTTTAAGTTTCCATGAAATTCAGTATCCGTAGTTCCAAAATATACTTTGCCCTGGCGGGGTATAGCAAACATCATTCTACCATCTCCAATATCAAAATATAAGCTTTGTTTTAAGTTTAATCTAGAGCGATCTATTACCAAATGTACCCCCTTACTAAGAAATATTTTTTTTGAGTTTGACTGCCCTTGTTTATTTATTATTCTATCCGTCCATGGACCTGCAGCATTCACAACAGAGGAAGAATTAAATCTAAATGTTTGACCAGAGCAGGAATCTTTGGACTCTATAGTGTAACCTTGTTCATTTTTTTCACATGCAGTCACTTCCATATGGTTTAAACAAGTTGCATGATTTGCGTATGCTTCTTTTATCAGCTCGATAGTAAGTCTAGCATCATCTGTTCTGTATTCAGCATAAATCGCTCCACCTATAAGGTCTTTTGCCTCTTTAAGCATAGGTTCATACTTTAATACGTCTTCAGGATTAAGCATTTCCTTTTTATCCTTTTTCTCTACACTTGCTAAATAGTCATAAACACTTAGAGCAATTGCACAAGTCCTTGCACCTAGAGAGCCATTTTGAACAATTGGGAGCAGCATCTTTTCAGGAACCACAAGGTGCGGCAAAAGGTTATGCAATATTGCGCGTTCTAATCCGACTTCACGTACTAAGGAAAATTCAAACTGTTTTAAATACCGTAGACCTCCATGGATCAACTTAGTAGATTTGCTGCTTGTTCCAGAGGCAAAGTCATTCTTTTCAATGAGAAGTACGCTTAAGCCCCTTAAACTAGCATCCAGGGCAATACCTGCGCCTGTTATGCCACCACCTATAACAGTTAAGTCATAATATTTGTGCTGTGCATGATATGCACTACTAGATCTGTTATTTGCTGAAAATTTCAAGAGTATTACTTTCTTAGTTAAACGCCTATTTATATTAATTTAATATAAATCAATTGAAATTGGTTCAACTTTTCAATTTAATCTATCTAAGAATGGGTAGGATTTAAGTTTTCGTGCAGCTCTTTACAAAAGATGTAGCTAGGGAATAAAAAAAAGGCTCAATAAATTGAGCCTTTTTGCGGAGAAGGAGGGATTCGAACCCCCGGTACGTTTTCACGTACGCTGGTTTTCAAGACCAGTGCATTAAACCAGCTCTGCCACTTCTCCGTTTGCGAAATAAGTTCGCATAGAATATTTCTGAAAGTCGCCAAGGCAAAAAGTGCGGAGAAGGAGGGATTCGAACCCCCGGTACGTTTTCACGTACGCTGGTTTTCA
>JBELIG010000222.1:3960-5292 GCA_042091035.1 Sphingobacteriales bacterium
AGACCAGTGCATTAAACCAGCTCTGCCACTTCTCCGTTTTGCCAAAAGTAATCATTATTACCCTCGAAGGCGCGACAAAGGTAAACGATGTAAGTCAAAAAAACAAAGGAATAATTGAAAAAAAAAGAGCTTAATTGGTTTGCCTAAAGTTTTGCTTTGGACATCAGTTATTTATCGAGGAATTGATTTTTTCTAATAGCCAACTTTTGTTGACGAAAGACTCACTTTCTTCAATTTTCAATTTTAATTCTTTGAATTTTTGTATTTCTGTTGATTGTATAGATATATACCTCCTGACAAATTTGATTAATATTAAAAAACTAGTTTGTTTTTCTTTATTGATTTGTGTGTTTCTGCCCAAGAAAGTTCTAAAGCTGTCTAAAAGGGAATATAGTGGTTCTATTTCTTTCAATTCCACATAGGTGTTTATTAGCATTACTTTAGAATTTAGTTTTCTCGAGAGCTCTTTGTATTCTACAAATCTTAAGAGCTCTAAAACCTTATTGAAGTCTTTCTTGTATAGGTGCAATTGAGCTAGAGTATAAGTAACTGCATTTTCTTTTTCTTTTTCATTTATATATTGGCTGTAGGTTTCAATGAAATTAGAAACCCAATCAAATTTTTTGAGCCTTAGGGCAATGGTTATAACGTTGAAGAAATGTTTGGTTGGTAATTCATTGTTTTCGAAAATAATTTCTTTGTTCAAAAGATCTTCGTAAAGTGAAAAATACTCGGCTAAGAAGTTTTCGTGCCCAGAATTTATTTTGTAAACAATGTAATTAATGGCAAAATTATACATATCACCGGCTTCAGCTTTGTTAAACCGACCTCCATGTTCTTTTAATAAATCTTTAAGTTTAAAATAATACTGCGTATTGTCTTTTTCTTTGATTGAATTAAATATTTGATGATATATATTTAATTGTGGTACTCTAGTGAAATCATGACTTTCAATATGTTTTATAATTGGCTTTATAAGAAGTATGTCTTCCTCTGTATTCTTTGAAAATTTGACTGTTAGCAAATGACAATACAGCTTTAACTTTTCAATTAAATAAAATATATCAAGGTTCATTGATGTATTACCTAAATTTAGCTCTCTAAAAACATCATGATTTTGACTAAGTGCGCTAATATGTCTTTCAATTTGATAATTATAGAAGTAGCCATCTATACTCTCTTCTTTTTGTTCCGAGGATAGTTTTAGAGCCGTTTTTATAGAACTAGAGTGTAAGTTTTTAAACTTTTCCCCTGATATGCCCTGAAGGAGTAGTGTAGCCTTTTGGATAGGTTTTGATTCATATTCTTCTTGTGCAATAAATCGTTCTATCA
>JBELIG010000018.1:0-7319 GCA_042091035.1 Sphingobacteriales bacterium
GAAATACCGTCAAGTCCACCTTCACCGTCAGCATCTAAAAAATCGAAAATAACGATGTTAGTTGGATCTGTTTGGGAGATAAGTGTGTAAACAGCTTGAGTGATTACTTCTTCATCGACAGGAGCAATTACCTCATCATCATTTGAACAAGATGTAAAGCAAGTAATTGCAAGGAATAGGGTTGAGAAGATTAATAGTGAAAATGATCTCATGATTATTAAATATTTAAACAAAATAAAACCATACACTTCTTGTGTATGCGCTCAAATATAACATTATTAATGCAACAATGTTGCATTTGAGCTTGATTTTGTGGAAAATCAACTTTTTGCTATTATTTTTCATTTTGAGGTATGCTAATCCAAGGGATTATAAATCGTTGCATTTTTGGCTTTTGATAGTATTGGACTGATACTGCTTTTTATTTTTAGCTCCAATCTTTTTAATAAATCATGTTTTACAAAGTGTTTGTGTGTCAACAAACCTACTTCTCTAACAGGTGTTGGTGCAGTAAAAGATTTTAGATAGCCTTTTTGTTTCTCATTCATTTCTATGGTTGAAAGATAAGGTAGTAAGGTAAGTCCGTGGTTGTGATCAACTAGTTTCATTAGTGTAGAAATACTGCTGGATTTATAGCTAAGGTTGGAGTGAACTTGTTTTTTTTGCCTTAGGCCACATATTTGTTCAACTTGGTTTTTCATACAGTGCCCCTCTTCCAAAAGCCAAAGTCTATTGACATCGATATTATTTATTTCAACAGTTTTTGAATTTCGTTCCAGCGCTTTATCATAGATCAAAAATGATTCTGTATAAAGATATGTTTCGACTAATTCATCGTGTTTGAGCGGAATAGATACTATGCCAAGGTCTAGATCCCGACTTAGTAGACTATTGATTATTTTTTCAGTAGGTATCTCACTTATTTTGATATTGACTCCTGGATATTCTTTACTGAAATCATTAAGAATACGAGGAAAGATAAAAGGAGCTATAGTTGGAATAATCCCTATGTTCAAACTCCCATTAAATTCTCCTTTTAAATTATTGACAAGTTCTCCCAGATTCTGAACTTCTTTATTTAAGATGTTCAATTGGTTAATGATAGCATGGCCTTCATGTGTTATAGATATGGGTTTTGTCTTTCGATCAAAGATCCTTATATCCAACTCTTTTTCAAACTTGCTCACCATAGTGCTCAGGGTTGATTGAGTAACAAAGCAACTATCTGCAGCTTTACCAAAACTCTTTAGCCTTGCAACTGCCAAAACATATTCAATTTGACGGATATTCATTGATGTTGTCGATTATGGTTTTGATAAATTCGTTTTTGTCAATTAAAAATAATCCTTAATTTGATAAAAGTAAAATCATACCACAGCCATGAATATATTTGAAGCAATTAGAAGCGGAAGTCTCTCAAACGTTGAATCTTTAATTGAGCAAGATCCAAATTGTGTTCACGACGCTGATCCTAGGGGTTTCACTCCCTTGGTTCTATCTACATACCTTGGATTTATAGAGATTGCTCAATTTATTATCCATGCAGGTGCAGATGTAAATCGTCAAGATAAGGTTGGCAATACAGCCTTAATGGGGGTTTGTTTTAAAGGTAATATCGATATGATAAAAATGTTACTGGATTCAGGTGCTTCGGTAAACACAACGAATCAAAATAACTCTAATGCACTTATTTTTGCAGTATCCTTTGGACAGGAAGCTGCGGCTAAACTTTTGATTGAACATAAGGCTGATGGAACGCAGGTAGACAAAAGTGGACGGACAGCTTTGGATTATGCAAGGGAAAAAAAATTAGGGCAGATAGAGGGATTATTAGAGGCAATGTCATCTTCCAGCTTATAAAAACCTAGTAATAGAGACCTTTTTAAAGTTTTGATTGTTAACATATTAGTTTCTTTTGAATCAATCTATCTAATTTTGAATACACTAGACCGTATATATCCACTTATTCTTTCCGAAAATGTAAAGGACAAGTTCGAAAGGATAATCCTTTGGGGAGCAATAATTAGCTTTGTTGTCCATCTGGCACTTATTTTTTTCAATCAAATTGGATGGTTGCAAATGGCCAATGGTAAAGGTTTGCTGACCAATCCTATCTCAGCAATTTACACACCTTTTTCTTTCATATTGATCTATGAAATCTACCTGCTAGTCTTTTATATTCCAAGGTCTACAACTACTTATATTACAAAGCAATACGAAATTATTACACTTGTTATAATAAGAAGGTTATTCAAGGATCTATCAAATTTAGAGATCAGCTCAGATTGGTTTACTTTGAAGTATGATCTTCAATTTACGTTCGATACTATCACTTCCATTATTCTCTTTTATTTGATCTTTTTGTTTTTCAAGAACGATAAACTTAATAGAAGTAAAATGCCAGCGGATGACTCACAATCCTTGCAAAGATTTATTTTTTTTAAAAAATCATTGGCATTTATACTTGTGCCTGTGCTTGCTATCCTTGGGCTTGTAAGTTTCTTTACATGGTTTATAAGTCAGATACAACCATCAGTGGGTGGATTGGAGTCCTTTACAGACATAAACAATGTGTTCTTTGATGAATTTTTTACGATTCTGATTATTGTCGATGTAATCTTATTGTTGGTATCTTTTTTTCATACTGACCAGTTTCATAAGGTGATTCGTAATTCAGGCTTTGTTATTTCAACTATACTTATTCGAATGTCTTTTTCCGTAGAAGGCCTCATGAACAATTTCCTGATTATAGGTGCTGTTTTGTTCGGTTGGTTGATTTTAATGATCTATAACAAATTTGAATACCTCGAAAAGGATCAAGGAATTGTCAAGAAATAATGTTTGATGTACTATGCTCAATCTCTGGGCGTTTAAAAAAAATTAAGATTACAATTAAATAGAGTTTTAAGATGAAGAAAACACTTGTTTTTTCTGGACTCATAGCATTGGGAGTGAGCCTTCTAACTATGTTCGTATTTACATCTGTTGTCAAGCAGGAACCTAATGAACTGCAGATTACCCATAAATCTAATTTTAACGCAAGGCCGACCGTATATACCGTAGACGAATCGGGCAACTCCATTGAGTTAAATTTTACGCAAACTGCAGAAGCTGTTTTGGATGGGGTAGTTCATATTAAATCAACTCAGGTAGTTTCAAGTAGAGGGAGGTCTCCTTTTGATGATATGCCAGATATGTTTAGAGATTTTTTTGGTGAAGGCTTTGCTCCTCCGAGAGGTGATCAGCCTAGAGTAGGAACTGGTTCAGGGGTGATTATAAGTGAAGACGGATATATTGTTACAAACAACCATGTGATTGCTAATGCGGATGAAATTGAAATTTCATTACAAGACAATCGGATCTATACTGCAAAAGTAATCGGTGCAGATCCATCGACAGATCTTGCGCTTTTGAAGATCGAGGAATCTAACCTGCCTGTTGTAGCGCTTACGGATTCTGATCAGGTAGATGTAGGACAATGGGTACTGGCTGTTGGAAATCCAATGGGTTTGAATTCAACGGTTACTGCAGGAATCATAAGTGCAAAAGGTAGAAACATTAATATTCTGAAGGATCGATATGCTGTAGAGAATTTTATTCAAACAGATGCTGCAATTAATCCCGGAAATAGCGGTGGTGCTTTGGTTAATCTAAGTGGCGATCTCGTAGGTATCAATACGGCCATAGCAAGCACAACTGGAAGTTTTTCTGGCTATGGTTTTGCCATTCCAGCCAATATCGTATCTAAAGTTATTACCGATCTAAAAGAATATGGTATTGTGCAAAGGGGTGTTTTGGGGGTTTTTATTCGCTCAATCGATGGCAATTTGGCAAAGGAAAAAAATCTTAATTATACCCAAGGAGTTTATGTTGACAGTTTGATAGCATCGAGTGCAGCAGAGGAAGCTGGTGTCGAGCCAGGTGATGTTATTCTTGAGGTGGAAGGTGTACCTGTGAAGAGTTCACCGGAGTTGCAGGGTATGATTGCAAGATTCCGTCCTGGGCAAACAGTCAATATATTAGTGGATCGCTCTGGTAAAACGAGGACTATTCCTGTTGTATTGAATAATGCCTCTGGAAATAAAGACTTGGCGACTAAAATGGATAAGGATTTAGAAAATTTACTGGGTGCTGATTTTAGAGCATTGTCAGAAGAAGAGGCAGAAGCCCTTGGTATAGATGGTGGGGTAGAAGTTGTTCGATTGTATTCCGGTAAGCTGGCAAAATATACGCAAATGAAAGAAGGCTTTGTGATCACTAAAATAAATGATCAGAAAGTACGGAAGCCATCGGATATTAAAACTTTGCTCGACGATGCAGAAGGTGGTGTCATGCTTGAAGGGCGTTACCCGGATATGTCAGGCAATTATTATTATGCCTTTGGTATGTAAATTAAAAAGCTCATCGAAAATCCTTCGGTGAGCTTTTTAATTATAAAACTTATCCATCACAAAAACATGTGGTAATGTAATTGATGAGATTAGTATTAGAAAAAGGTAGCCATAAGGAAGGTTCAATATTTCAAAGTGAATCATTCCAATTAAAAGGAATATTCCAAATATTGAGATTGCTGTAAAAGGCAAAAGGAGCAATAGGAATTCTCGGAATGAACCTATGTTCCCATTAGATTTAAGGAAAGTAAATTCTTCTTCCATTACCTTCATCGAATGGAGGATTACAAAATACAGTGAAAAGCCTACAAGAGGAGGGAATAGATATAAGGTGATCAAGATTACAAGGAATACAATTCCCTCTAACAGGATCTTTTCCCAGTGCATCTCTTTTCGAATACCCATAATGATCATTAGGGTTACAAAAAAGACTACAGTGGCAATATGCAGCCCAGTTAAAATACGAGTAGAACCTTCATTGAATATAAAACCCATCGCAATTTGCAGACCCTCCAATGCTTCTAGTTCAGATATATTATAAAGAATTAGACCACTAAGTATGCCAACGCCCCAAGTCAAGTATATTGCACGATGTCTAAAAGTATCTCGTTCGAAGAAATGGTTGAATTGTGATTGTCCAAAGTGGAATGCAGACACAAGCATAAAAACAATGAAGGATATCTGAGGAAGTACTAACCAAATCAAAGCATTAATGGCTATGAGGCTGAGATATTGGATGTAAAATTTTAATTTGCTCGTTTCGGATTTTGATAGAAATAGGTGATTGTCTATAGCTCCGTGCGGAATGCCAAGAAGGATTATGAAACTTAGGCAGATGGCAGATTCTATCTCATTGTTGAACGCTGCCCCCCCAGAAAAAATAGCTAAGGTTATGTAGAATAAAACCAAAAAAATAAATATGACCTTTGGCATGTTTACTGATTTGAGCCTGAAAAAAATCGTGACTTTTAATCAGGGTATTATTAGTTAGTATATTTGATAAAACAACAGCTTGGATAAATGGTTCTAAAGAATGTAATAACTATAAAAATATGGAAGATAAATATAAAAGGATTGCCTGTTCAGTTTACGATAGATATGAAGGAATATCAAGTCTGAATAAGCGGATTGATATTGTGTTTTTGGGAAGTACGGATGAGCAGCTGGTTCTTAAAAATATCTTAATTGAAGACCTATTTACTAAATCCAAGGTAGAATATATGAAACTTGAAGATCAGACAGTAATTAGATTAGATAAAATTATTTCTGTGCACGAAGTACCTAGATGAATATAGGTTTGAAAAATAATTATTGGAAATTTTAAAATAATTGACAATATACCTCGTTTAGGTACTTGTATATTAGGTTGTTAAGAAGGGATTGGCTTGCTTATTCTCTTTTTAGTTTGGAACAGCAAAGGGAGACCTTAACTCCTGCTTATACTTATCCTTTTCACTACATGGAGTATTTGATATACAAATGAGAAATAAAAACCCAGCTAAAAGCTGGGTTTTTTCATGAACAAGCTGGCCTTTTATTATGTATTCTAACCTGTGGATTGATTTTTCAGCTTAACTTCGCGAAATAATAAATAAATTATGGAAGCATTCAATTACTACAACCCGACAAGACTTATCAACGGAAAGGATAAGCAGCAGGAGATTGGGAAGATTCTAAAAGAGGATGGCATAGAACATGTACTTCTTGTATTCGGTAAATCATCGATCAAGCGCTCTGGTTTATATGATGAACTTGTAAGTATCTTAACAGATAAAGGAATTCGTTTTACGGATCATGGTGGTGTTAAATCAAATCCAGTACTATCACATACTCGTGAGGGGATTCAAAAGGTGAAAGAGAATAATGTTCAGGCTGTGCTTGCTGTAGGTGGAGGCTCTGTAGTAGATGAGTCTAAGGCAATAGCGGCAGGTGCTCTATGGGATGGAGATGTATGGGATCTTTTTAAGGGGCAAAAAACAAACAAAGCCTTACCCCTATATACAATACTTACTTTGTCTGCTACAGGAAGTGAGATGAATAGTGGTGCTGTAGTTACAAATGAGGAGACCTTAGAAAAGTTTTCGTTTTCATCACCTGCAACCTTTCCTAAGGTTTCAATAGTGAATGCTGCTTTTACATTTGGTTTACCAATGGATTATATGGCCTATTCTGCCGTAGATGCTATCACACATACACTTGAAGTTTATTTTACTGCTCAAGAAATGCCTCTTCTTAAAAGAAGGTTTATTGAGAATATCGTATTGACGGTGATGGAGACTACAAATAAGATCATCAAGGACCCAAAAGATTATGATTCTAGAGCAGAGTTTGCATTGGCATCTACTTGGGCATTAAATGGACTTACTACCATAGGAGTTGGAAAGTATAGTTTTCCAAATCACATGATCGAGCACTCACTCAGTGCAATTTTTGATGTTCCACACGGTGCAGGACTTGCCGTTGTACTGCCTGCTTGGATGAAATGGTATAAGGAAAAAAACACAAAGGCTTTTGAGCGATTTGCAAAGGAAGTATTTGGACTAGATACTGCAGATCAAGGTATTGTTGCACTGGAGGATTGGTTCTTTTCTATCGGAGCTCCTACTAAACTTGATGCATTGAATGTAGGTGTTATTGATAATAAAGAGGTTGCTGAAAATGCTTTTTTAACCTCTAAGAAGTGGGGAATGTCGGATGTGTATTCTATTGAAACTATTTCAGATATATTGGATATTGCGCGATAAAAACTAAGGATTAGTAGAATAGATAAGAAATGATTCTTCTATTTTTTCTAAATTCGCCTACTAGCAATCTATGAATTGCATATTTAATTCGTGATATACCAAGTAAAATGAAATCTATAAAAATAATAAAGAACAGATCCGATATAGGGGCAGGTACCCGTGGATCTGATATGGGGATTGATGC
>JBELIG010000018.1:7419-27643 GCA_042091035.1 Sphingobacteriales bacterium
AAAAAACTCGGTGTGTTTTGGGTGGATGCTCATGCTGACCTCCATTCTCCATTTACATCACCATCAGGAAATATCCATGGCATGCCCCTTGCTGCAGCATTGAGTGAAGATAATATGCCATGTAAGGTCAATGAAGTTTCCGCTGAGACACTTGTGAATTGGAATAATCTAAAGAATATTGCCGTTCAAGGGCCTAAATTAGATAGTGAACATTTAGTGTTTTTTGGCCTCAGAGATACAGAGTCACCGGAGGACAAACTAATGGAAAGGAAGGGAATCAAAAATTATCCAGTCCATGAATTAAGGTATAGAGGATTCGATACTTGCATGAAAGAGGCAATGGCCAAAATGGATTCATGTGACATGATATATATATCCTTCGATGTGGATAGTATGGATTGTGATATGGTATCTTACGGTACTGGAACTCCTGTACCTAAGGGCTTTGATCCGAAAGAAGCAGAATCTATTATCAGTGAAATACTTAGGTCTGGAAAGACTGTTTGTCTGGAACTTACGGAGGTTAATCCATTATTAGATAATAGAGGTAACAAAATGGCAGAGACAGCGTTTTCTATATTGAAAGCAGTTACTGAAGTATATGAAAGCGAGTAATGATTTTCTCGAACTTTATTCTATTAATTACATGGATTTCAGTAGATTGTGTTTCTAACTAAGATGATTAAAAACAAATTATGAGTCCCATTTTTTACTACGCGATTATCGGTTTGATATCCTTCGCCTCCTATGCCGTAAGTAATCGATTAAAAAAGAAATTTAAATACTATTCAGGTGTTGCATTAGGTAATGGTCTTTCTGGAAAAGAGATTGCAGAAAAAATGCTACTAGATCATGGAATATCAGATGTGAAGGTAATATCTGTTCCTGGTCAACTTACAGACCATTACAATCCAAGGAATAAGACTGTGAATTTGAGTGAGTCTGTATATGGACAACGTAATGCCGCTGCAGCAGCTGTATCAGCGCATGAGGTTGGACATGCTGTTCAACATGCAGAAGCATATGCTTGGCTTCAGATAAGGTCTCAATTAGTGCCTGTTGTTAGCATATCATCTAGGTTCTCAAGCTTTATTATCATAATTGGACTTGTACTGGGTGCTTCAACTAGCTTGGGTTTTGGTGTTGCAATAATTGGCTTAGTTCTGATAGCAGCTTCAACACTTTTTTCTTTTATTACCCTACCGGTGGAATATGATGCTAGTAATAGAGCCTTGGATTGGTTAAATCGAACACATATGTTGAGCCAGAATGAATTTGATGGCGCTGAGGATGCATTAAAATGGGCGGCCAGAACATATTTGGTTGCAGCATTAGGTTCTTTAGCTATGTTGTTTTATTGGGCAATAACTCTTTTGGGGTCAAGAGATTAGGAACTAATAATATGATAGCTATCGTTCACTCATTATGAATATATCTAAACAAGGTTTTATATTTCTTTTTGTTTTGCTATTATGTCTGTGTCAAGGACGAATTGAAGGAAAGGTAAATGAGGACTCAAGGCAGCGAATTAAGCAGATTCAAAATCCTGTTTTTAACTTGCCAGTCTTTGATTTTCCGAATGGAGCACAAACTGGTAAACTAATTTTTGGAAAGACAAGTCGTAATTCAGGATCCTTTGACAACATCCAATTTTCAGCTATAAATGGAGAAATTTTTGAAGCTCAAAATGTTATATTTTTTCCAAGTCTAAACGGAATAAAAACAATTGTTTACAAGCAAGAAAAGGAAGGTTTTTACGAAGTATTATCTGCAGGAAGATATATGTGGATTCGGTCAATAGACCTTAGTAATTTGAACATTAAATCAATAAACTTAGAATCGTATTTAGAATCATATCTTAAGAACGGATATCGCTTATATCTAGGAAAAAAATCAGTAGCTCTTAGAAGTGGGTCAGGAAATGGATTTCGAAAAGTTCTTGATTTGGCAGGGTCTTCTTGTGAGTTGATTTATAAAGGTCAAAAAATAAATAATTGGATCAAAGTCGAGGCAAGAAAATACTCAAATTTGGACTGTGCTAGATCATCCGACAAAATAGAATTCACTATCGAAGGTTGGGTAGAATTATTTGATAAAAAGGGTGATTTGCAGATTCAGTTTCTTCCTGGACAATGCCCCTAGTCTATGTTGTTGTAAATTTCATATAGGATTTTTTTCTGATTCCAGAATTTATTTATGAAATTAAAATACAAGCATCTGCTCCGCTCTTAATTGTTGCCAGCAATCAGAAGTTAAAAATTCTTCAAATCCATCTAGTCCTGCTTCGATATAGGATTCTTTAATGGCTTTAAAGGTGCTTAGTTCTTTATCTTCTTGAGGGTAAAGTTCTTCAAAATAAGTATACAGCCATTCTGCTGTTTTTCGGTCTGTTTTTATGACTAGATCTTTAGTTTTATTAAAAAAGATTAGTTCTGCCGAATCACTCGATTCGTCAATCATTAATTCTGGAAGACTGCCTGTCCAGACAAGTTTAGTGCTTGCCCTTAGTTTTTTCCTATCGGACTGATTGATAGAATAGGCTATATATTCTGGCGCTATTAGAGTAGGAGGAATTTCAAAGTCAAACCAATCTTCTAACTCATAATCAAGACCAATTCCGTGCATGAAGTTGAACAGTGATTTGTTTAGTCCAGATTTGAATTTTTCATGATCACAGCCTGTAGGATCATCATGGAATAAATCATTGTTTGCAAATTGATTTGGCTCAGGGTATAGATTTTTCACCTTAAAAGATGCAGGGTCTAAACCTACAGGACTATGGGCTGTCATGGCAAATCTATGCCAAAAGCCAGATTGAATTACGCCTTGCTGAAAGAGTTGGCGCACCATCTCAAGTGAATTGATCGTTTCTTGTTCGGTTTGTGTTGGGAATCCATACATAAGATAGGCATGTACCATGATGCCTGCATTTGTAAAGTTGGCAGTGACTTTAGCTACTTGAGCCACAGTAACCCCCTTCTTTATAAGTTCTAATAGTCTATCGGATGCAACCTCCAGACCGCCAGAAACAGCGATACAACCCGATGCACTTAGTAATTTGCAAAGATCTTCAGTGAAGCTTTTTTCAAATCGTATGTTCGTCCACCAGGATATAGTGATCCCTCTTCTTAGTATTTCTAGAGCTAGATCTCGCATTAATGCTGGAGGTGCTGCTTCATCTACAAAGTGAAATCCATTTTCTCCAGTTTGCGCTATAATCGTTTCAATTCTATCGCAAAGAATAGAGGCTGTGGTTGCCTGGTAGTTTGCTATGTAGTCTAAACTTACATCACAGAAGGTACATTTCCCCCAATAACAACCATGAGCAATAGTGAGCTTGTTCCATCGCCCATCTGACCATAGGCGGTGCATAGGATTAGCTATTTCAATTACGGATAGGTATTCTTTTAGTCGTAAACCTTCGTAGTCGGGAGTGCCAACATTACTGTGGGAAACATCTCTTTCTAAGGCATTATCCGTGTAGTTGATGAGACCATTCTTGAAATAGAAGGTACGTTTGAGCATAGTATGCTCCCTTTTACCCTCAAGGTACTCAATTAAAAGCCTAAGGCTTGCCTCACCTTTATCCAGGCATACGAAATCTACGAATTCAAAAAATCGTTCTTCTGCCAAGGATCGTAACTCTGTGTTTGCATAGCCTCCTCCTAACACAATATGGATATGTGGGTACTTAGCTTTTAGATACTGGCCACATTTTAATCCTGCAAAAAGATTGCCCGGAAATGGAATAGACATACAAAAAACGGTTGGATTAAATGCTTGGATATATTCTTCCAAAGATTCTAAGAGCATCTCAGTGATCAAACTGTTAGGGGCATGAAGTGCTTCATACAATGGATCGAAAGAAACTGCAGCCAAGCTTAGGCGTTCAGCATATCGACTAAATCCAAAGAAAGGATCAATAGTTTCCTTTATAAGATCTGAAATGTCTTCTAAATATAGCGTAGCAAGATGTCTTGCTTTGTCCCTAATACCCAATGAACCAAAAGCCCAATCCATATCGTCCAATTGTTGGAACCTGGATGCTTCCGGTAAATAATTTCGGGTACATATTTGATGGGCTAGTGTTGGATTCCTTCCTTGAAGGAAACTTATTACTTCTTCTATGGTCTCTGTATAATAATCCTGCAAGAAAAATATTCGACGGATATTATCTGATAAATCTCCCTCAAACCCTTCTAATTCCTCAAACATTTGCTCCAATCCATTCTTAGAGAACAGTTTGAGTATTACGTCGATCCCCAGATCTGCCTGATTTGATTCTATATCCAGGGTGTTGAAATACCCCTTTAGATAGGCTGTTGCCGGATAGGGCGTATTTAACTGCGTAAATGGAGGTGTACAAAGGAATATTTTAGAATCAAATTTCATATTGTAAAGGTCGGACTTTTTTAAAATATTTCTTCAAGAGAATCTGATTCTTTTAGTTTTTGTTGAATTGATGATCAATTTGACCCCTACACTTCATAGATAAAACATCTAGAAAAGATTTTTTCGAGTTCTCTTTATAGTAAATGAACTGTATTTTTTATTATAAATAATTTTTTATTTTGTCCTATTGAAAAAATTTAAAACTATTGAATTATGGAAGCAATCATGAATCTACTTGGCAGTGAAGCTGGTCAACAAATAATCAAAGGAATTAGTCAGGAAACAAAGCAGGATGAAGGCGTAACCGGTGAGGTTTTGTCTATGGCAATGCCTATGTTAATGGGAGCTGTTAAGAAAAATGTTGCTAGTCCTGAGGGTGCTGTAAATATACTTTCTGCACTTACCTCAAAGCACGATGGTGGTATTATGGATACGCTCGATGGGTTTTTTGGCGGTGGTGTTGATGATGCTGATAAAAATGAGGGAGAAGGACTTTTGGGTACACTTCTTGGAGGCTCTAAGGATAATGTGGTGAATATGATTGCCGGTAAAAAGAACATTGACGTAAGCACAGTCTTGAATATTCTTAAAGTGGCAGCACCAATAATAATGGGGTATTTGGGAAAAGAGAATAGCCAAAAAGGAGACGGCTCTGCAAAAGGCTTGGAATCTGTTTTGGAAAGCTTTACGGGCAGCGGCAAGCAGCAAGGTATGATTGAGTCCTTACTTGATGGAGATAATGATGGGTCTGTTTTGGATGACGTTGCAGGTATGTTGATGAGTAACTCCGGCAAATCTGGAGGTGGTCTTGGAAGTCTTTTAGGTGGGTTTTTAGGTAAAAAATAAACTTATCAAATACTGTAATATAAAAGCCAGTGCAATGTTATATTGCTCTGGCTTTTTTAGATTTCATAAATCACATCCTAGTAATAGAAGTGAAGCTTTCTTTTTTTAATAACTTTGCAGCCTAAAGAAAATTTAAATTCAATGAGACATAAGTGGGATAGGAATGAGGAACGCTATTTTGCCATTGGGGTTTATAAACCTAAGACTGAGGAAAATATTGGTACTCTCTGGCGTAGCGCATATATATTAGGTGCCGACTTTATTTTCATTATCGGAAAGAAGTACAAAAAGCAACGGACTGATACACACAAGGTATGGTCTAGAATTCCACTTTTTCAATTTGAGTCTTTTGAAAGCTTTTATTCCAGCATGCCTTATAGCTGTAAACTTGTAGGGATCGAACTAGACGATCGAGCTCAAGATATTAAAGCGTATCAGCACTTTGAACGATCCATGTATTTGTTAGGATCAGAAGATAATGGCTTACCAAAAGCAGTAGTCAAAAAATGTCATGACCTAATAAAATTGCCAGGAACTAGTTCATTAAATGTTGCTGTGGCAGGATCTTTAGTATTATTTGACCGAGTAAATAAAGAATAGTATAGCACATGGCTAATAGTGAATTGATAAGCAAAGATGAATTTTTTTGGTCATTTAAAAAGAATGTGAACGCGCTTGCATTACCTGAAAAGTTTACCTTCCCTTTTTATTACACACCACATGAACTGAGTTTAAGGGCAACGGAGCAGTTGAAAGAATATTTAAGTGATCAAAAGGATTTTCAACACAATTTTGGCTTACAAAATGGGCAGGAAGGATTGGTGATTGGTAAAATGTTTGGTGTACTTGTAGTTGAAGGCCAAGATGGTGAACTTGGGTTTTTAACTGCCTTTTCTGGTAAACTTGCCAACTCAAATCATCACAAAAGATTTGTTCCTCCAGTTTTTGATATGCTTAAGCAAGATGGCTACTACAAGATAGAGGAGTCAAAAATCAATGTGCTTACGCAAGAGATTGAAGTACTGGAGCAAAATGAAGAAATAGAAAAAGCGGCAGCTTTTTTAAGGGAGGAATCTGCCTTGATGGAAGAACGATTAGAATTACAGCGCCAGAAGTCGAGAAGAGCAAAGCAAGAGCGAAAAGCCTGGAGGAAGGAAGCTGAAGAAGCATTAACTGGTGAGGCGCTTCAGGAACGTCTCGGAAAGATCAAGCATGAAAGCCTTTGTTTCAAGTTCTACCAAAAGGATTTAATCAATTATTGGAGTATCAGAACGCAAATGGCCAAAGAAGCATTGCTGAAGATTCAAAAACCAATACTTGAATTAAAGGAGCATCGCAAACGCAGATCTTCAGCTTTGCAGAATAAATTATTTTCAGAATATAACTTCCTGAATGCGGAAGGTGAACAAAAGAGTCTTCAATCTATATTCCAGCATACCATATTTGAAATTCCACCAGCAGGTGCAGGAGAGTGTGCTGCCCCAAAGTTGTTACACTATGCTTTTCGTAAGGGACTTAAGCCTGTTTGCATGGCTGAGTTTTGGTGGGGTGCATCTCCAAAGTCCGAAGTTCGAAAGCATGGCCATTATTACCCTGCCTGTAAAGGGAAGTGTGAACCTATACTGAGTCATATGTTAGTAGGCTTGTCTGTAGAGGATAATCCTATGGATGCTTTTGAGTCTGCTAATAAGCAAATAGACATTGTCTTTGAAGATGATGATCTAGTGGTCATTAATAAGCCCCATGATTTCTTGAGTGTTCCTGGAAAAACGATCAAGGATTCGGTCTATGAAAGAATGAAAGAAATGTACCCTAATGCCACTGGGCCATTGATTGTTCATCGGCTGGATATGGCCACTTCTGGTATTATGCTAATTGCTAAAAACAAAGAGAGTCATAAAGCATTACAAGCGCAATTTATTCAGCGAACGATAAAGAAAAGGTATGAAGCACTTCTCGACGGTATCTTAGAAGAACGAAAAGGGCGAATAGAACTTCCTTTGCGAGTAGATATTGAAGATCGACCTCGTCAACTAGTTTGCTATGAACATGGTAAGCCAGCTCTGACTATTTGGGAGAAGCGAGCTGAAAAAGATGGACGAACTCGAGTTTACTTTTATCCTATTAGTGGGCGAACGCATCAGTTAAGAGTACATGCGGCATATAAAGATGGATTAAATACGGCAATCGTCGGTGATGAGCTTTATGGAAATAAATCAGATCGCCTGCACTTACATGCGGGGTTCATTCAATTCAATCATCCAATTAATCAGCAACTGATGAAATTTACAATTTCTGCTGATTTTTGATTCTGCCGAAATAACATTTATTTAAGACTAATAAGAATACTTTTTAGAGATTCTAATTCGTATTAGATGTATTGTTCATCTAATCTATCGAAATGTTAAGAATTTCCTGTTTGATCATATGCATGTTCTTTGGACACATATCGCATGCTTTCAGTTTAAAAAATCCTGAAAACCAGAATCCAAAAATCCAACTTGCCTTATTGCTCGATGTAAGTAATAGTATGGATGGCTTAATTGACCAGGCTAAAGCTCAGCTTTGGAAAATCGTCAACGAACTTGCTGGGATGGAGCAGAACGGTAATCCTGCTGATATTGAATTGTCCCTCTATACCTTTGGTGATGACCGACTTTTAGCAAAGGATGGCTATATCAAACAATGGAATGCTTTTTCAAGTGATTTGGACCTAATTAGTCAAAATCTTTTTGCTTTAACAACTTCAGGGGGAGAAGAATACTGCGGATGGACACTTGCTGATGCTGTCGATGATCTCAATTGGACTGGTAGGGCTTCAGATCTGCAAATCATTGTGATAGCTGGAAATGAATCCTTTGCACAGGGAACCAAAAACTATATTGAATCCTGTAAACGTTCAAATCAAAATAATATCATTGTAAATACTATATTTTGTGGACACTGCCCCGATGGAAAATCATTGTTTTGGGAAGATGCAGCTATCCGAGGACAAGGGAAGTATATGTGTATCGATCAGGATCAGCAAGTAGAATATATCCCCACACCATATGATTCTCTAATCAATGAACAAAACAATAAACTCAACGATACCTACATTGGCTATGGGGCTATTGGGTCAAAGAGAAAAGAAATGCAATTGGTACAAGATGATGAAGCAAGTTCGTTTAGTTCATCAAATATGACTGAACGCGTTTTATCTAAATCTTCGCGCGCTTATTCGAATGCCTCTTGGGATATCTTAGACTTATATAATGAGGATAAAGATGCTGTCTTAAAACTCGAAGATGAACAGCTGCCAGAAGGGTTGAAGGGTAAGTCAAAAAAAGAAAAGATAGATTATCTTGAAAGGCTTCGAGCAGAACGAAAAAATATTCAAAGATCGATAGGGAGCCTTAGTAAGGAACGTGCTGTTTTTATTGAACAATATAGAGCAGAAAATAGCACTACAGAAAATTCTTTAGACGCCGTTATGCTTTCCTTGATTAGAGCGCAAGCTTTGGAAATTGGTTTTTCTAGAAAGGATTGATTTTTAAAAAATAAATGGTCTAAAGTTTAAGTTATGAACTTTTTATAGGAGAATTTTCTTTTCCTCTTAGGAGCAAAGTCAACTTTATGATTTTTTTTGGAGCAATAGGAGAATACTTCGAGATTATACACAGCAGAGATCAATTGTCTTTAGAAATAGATAATTGGGCAAGTGAGGAGTTCTTCTATTTGTTGTGGGTGAAAAAAGGAGGTGCCTTAATATCTGTCAATTCTATAGACTATGATATCGAAGAATATACATTAATCCCATTAACAAGTTATTGTAGATTTTCTGTTAGTCGAATTGATGAATTTCAATTGTTGAAGTATAATAAGTCTTTTCTTTGCGTCCTAAATGCTGATTCAGAGGTCGGTTGTAAAGGTTTGCTTTATTTTGGCAGCTTTGATCTACCCATAATTGCTTTGCCAGCTACTGAAGTTGATCGAATTCAATTAGAATTTGATCAAGTAGTGAAAGAATTAAAAGTTAAGGATAAGATGCAATTGGAAATGTTGCGGATGCTTCTCAAACGGGTACTTATTGTTTGTACAAGATTGTTTAAGACACAGAAAAATCTAAATATTTTTGCAGAGGCAAAAGTAGACCTTGTCCGAGAGTTTTCTTTTTTAGTAGAACAGCACTATCGAAAAGCACATACAGTTGCTGATTATGCCTCTATGCTAAATAAGTCGCCTAAAACTATTTCCAATGTATTCAAGAAAGTAACTGGTAAATCTCCATTGAGTTATGTTCATGAACGTATAATGCTTGAAGCTAAAAACTTACTTGTTTATTCGAATTTAGAAATATCACAAGTAGGCTATGAATTGGGCTTTAATGATGTACAGGGTTTTAGCCGATTCTTTAAGCGATATGCGGACCTATCCCCCTCTGGGTTTAAGTTAAAGAAAAAGGATTAAGCGAATATTAGCTTAATAAGTCTCTAAGCTTTTTCAATCAACTACTTTTTCTTAGTTTAGGTACTTATGGTTAAAAAGTACGATTTATTTGAGACGGATCGCCTCATTTTGAAGGCTACAGATCTTGATGATTCCAAGCTCGTGCTCGAGCTTTTGAATACACCAAAATGGATTAGGTTTATAGGGGATAGGGAAGTACATAAACTGCAGGATGCTTCTAAATATATAGAAGATCGGATGCTCCCTCAATATGAGCGTCTAGGCTATGGAAACTATTGTATGATTCGCAAAGCGGATAAGATGAAAATGGGATTCTGTGGGCTATATAATCGAGAAGGTTTAGATGGTGTTGATGTTGGCTTTGCGATCTTGCCCGAATTTGAAGGTCAAGGCTATACCTTCGAAGCGGCTTCGTTCATGCTTGATTTTGGGTTTAATACATTGAACTTATCCATGGTACAAGGCATTACGGATAAAGATAATATTGCTTCTCAGCGGCTTTTAGAAAAGCTTGGCCTCAAATCAAAGGGGACCGTTTTACTTCCTAACGATACGGAAGAAACAATTCTTTATCAAAAGACTATATAATATGAAAGCTGCAATTTTGGGTGCGACAGGCCTCACAGGTTCTATTCTTTTAAATTATTTATTAGCTGATCCAGATTATGACTCAGTTACTGTCTTTAGTAGACGGGCTCTTTCTTTTGAACATCCTAAGTTGACGGTTCATATTATTGACCTGATGGACCATAAGTCGATAGAAAATCTTCTAAACGGTGATGTGGTTTTTGTAAATATTGGAACGACCTTAAAAAAAACACCAGACAAAGAATTGTATTTTTCTATAGATCATGGTATTCCTGTAAATGTCTCAAGAATCGCCAAGACGAATGGATTTAAAAGAATATTAGTTGTTTCTTCTATGGGGGCTGATGCTAATAGTACGGTGTTCTATAACCGTACTAAAGGACAAATGGAGAAAGATGTTATTGAGAATGGGCCTACAGAGGCATATATCTTTCGTCCATCTTTGATTGATGGACCTAGGCCTGAACGGAGAATTGCAGAACGAACGGGTATTATGATTTTTAGAATACTCAATCTTTTTCTTTGGGGACCCTTACGCAAATACAGAATGATCAAAGCGGAGAAAATAAGTAAAGCTATGCAGCTGGTGGGGAAGAATGGTTATAACCAATCAATCATTGAGTCAGATCTTATTGCTGATATCGCAGTGGGAAGCTAAGGATCAGTAGACTGATTAATAAAATATTCTGGTTAGGAATTTTTTATTCGTGAGAATATCTTTTAAAAGAATTAATCACGAAAAAAAACTAATCATGAGGATTATCATTTACCTATCTATTGGGCTTCTAATAGCAGTTCATTCTTTTGGTCAGAGCGAACAAATTGCAAGATCTCAAATCGGAGAAGTGACCGTTTATAAATCTGGTGCCCGTGTAAAACGCACAGCAGAAGTTTCCCTCGAAAAAGGTAGTACTCGGCTTCTTATTCCAGGCATTTCCCATAAGATGAATGCAGAGAGTATTCAGGCGAGCTTGTCTAAAGACATTACGATTGTCTCTGTCACCTATGAATTAGATTTCCTTGATACGCTTCAGAGAAATGAAGCCTTGGATAAATTGCAAGGAAGTTTGGATGTTATAGATAAAGAGCTTGTCATCTTGGATATGCAAAAAAATGTGTACAAAGCTGAACGCTTTGCTATACTGAATAATAGCAAGCTTTCTTCAGATGAGAAAATTAGTGTATCTGATATTGAAGCGCTTGCTAACTTATATCGATCTCGTCTTTTTGAAATCGATTCTACCATATTGGAATTGGATCGGTCTAGACGAAAACTTCTGGAGCAAAAAGTCCCATACCTGAAGCAAATTACGGAATTCAATGAAGAGGAGGATTATCCAACGGTAACTGTGGTCATGAATTTGATCGCAGATAAACTTGTGCCAGATTCCAAATTGGAGTTATTCTATAACATAGGAGAAGCCGGTTGGGAAGCTTTTTATGATGCTCGTGTCGAAGATGTGAATACGGACCTTGGATTGTCCTACAATGCAAAGGTGTTTCAGGATACTGGTGAGGATTGGGATGATGTTAAGTTGAGTTTGTCGACTGGAGACCCTCAATATAGTAATGTAAAACCCGATTTGAGACCTTTTTACTTAGGTTCTTCAAATACAAGCTATAGCAGATCTTCTAAGCGAACAGATTTCGAGCCTGTATTTAGTGAAAACATGGTTTCTAAGTCTAATACGCCTGGTATTTCAGGAAGGGTAGTAGAGGAGGAGTCTGGCTTGTCTGCAATTGGAGCTACTGTAATTGTGAAACAAGATGGTGTTATTATTAGCGGAGCTGTTACTGATTTTGATGGCTATTATCAGGTGAAAAATTTATCCCCGGGTATGTATGATGTTGAGATTTCTTATGTTGGATTTATGAATACAAGAACAGAAGGTGTCCAGCTTTCTGCAGATCGAGGAGCTTCTATTAATGCAAGTTTGTATAGTGACTCTGAAGTTCTAAGTGAAATGGTTGTTGTAGGGTATAAGGTTCCACTTATTGAAGTTGATAATACGACGAGCGGGAGAACAATAAGTGCATCAGAAATATCAGGTTTAGAGGGCAGGGTTTCAGGTGTCTCTACCCGAGGAAGTAGATCGAGTAAGGTCGATTACTATGTTGATGATGAACGATTGGTTGATAGTCGATCAGAAGTTAGTAAGCAATTAACGAATGTAGTTTTTGAAGTGGAGGATGCCTATTCAATTCCGAGCAATAAGAAGCCCTATGATGTGCATTTACTAAACTATTCCATTCCTGCTGACTATACCTATTATGCTGCACCAAAGATTCGTGAAGAGGCCTACCTTATTGCTAACATCAATAATTGGTCGGATTACGATTTGTTAAATGGGAAAGTAAATATTTACTTCAAGGGGGTCTATCAGGGCTTTAGTGCTATTGAAACAGGTGAATTAGGGGATACGCTTAGTTTTTCTGTCGGCAAAGATTCGGATATTTTGATTCGCCGTATCCTAGATAAGGAATATAGCTCAAAGTCATTTCTTGGAAATTATGTTAGAGAGCAAAAAGGCTACTCTATCAGTGTTCGTAACAATAAATCCTATCCTGTTCGTATGATAGTTGAGGATCAGATTCCAATTTCCCAACGCGATAATATAAAGATTGAGAACTATGAAATTGAGGGGGCTAGTTTAGATGAGGACACTGGGAAAGTAAGTTGGAACTTAGAAGTAACCTCTCAAAATCAGCGTTCAATAGATTTCAATTACCGGGTGCGTTATCCTAAATATATGAGACTTTCTTTAGACTAAAATCAAGGCCTAGGGCTAGTTTTTTGCTGAGAATCACCTCTGGTATTTTGTTGATTAGCAATAATCTTGTCTAAAGTGTTTTGGCTTTTAGAAGTATTCCACGCAAAGGATAGTTGTTTTTTAGCTATTAGCTTTTTTATCCTTAGTTAAGTTTTACTTGTAATCCACTTATTGTTCGCTAGCTTTTGATTCTGAGTGGATGAAATTAATTGCACTATTCTTGCTGCACAAAGAGGGGATAATGAACCAAATCAGATGGACTTTTATTTCATTTGATTGGAATATCCCCCTTTTTGTGGTCTGTTTACCTTTATTATTAGGTACTTTGAATCTTCAAACATTCTACATTTTTAGATTTAAATCTCAATCGATGAAAAGAAGTTTTTTGATCTTTGCCATTTTAGGGCTTTTAATAATTTCCTGTACAGAAAAGGAAAATCAAAACTCTGTTGAAATGGAAAACACTGCTGGACAGCATTTTTATGTAGGCACTTATACCAATGGCGATAGTGAGGGTATCTATAAGTATATACTAAATACAGATGGGACATTAGAGCAGGTCGGCTTGGTAGCAAGAACTGCAAATCCCTCATTTTTGGCACATAATGGTGAATATCTAGTTGCTGTTAATGAGAATGAGGAAGGTACCATCCAATCCTTTCGTATTGGTGAGGATTCTCTCCATTTAGTAAATACCTCAGTTACTGGTGGCGCACATCCTTGCTTTGTTACAATGAATAAAGAGGGAAATGTGTTGGTTGCTAATTATACAGGAGGTAATGTGGGTTGGCTTGATTTGTCATCTGAAGGGATGTTGAGTAAGCTGAAGTCCGTTCAACAACATAAAGGTAGTGGTCCAACAGATCGTCAAGAGTCTGCTCATGCACACAGTACCTGGTTTGTTGGAAATAGCAATGCTGTTATTTCTGTAGATTTGGGTACGGATGAATTGTGGCTTTCAAAGATTAATTCTGAGGCTGGCAAATTAGAGGTTCACGAAGAAAAAGTGAAGATGGCCGCAGGTGCAGGACCGAGACATTTGGCCTTTCATACAGATAAGTGGATCTATGTGCTTAATGAGCTTAATGGAACCATTACCCGCATAGTACCTACTGAGGAAGGAGGCTATGAGGTACTTGAGTCGGTTTCTACACTTCCAGTTGATTTTGAAGGATTTAATAAGTGTGCTGATATTCACTTGTCTTCTAATGGTAAATTCCTTTATGCCTCTAATAGGGGACATGATAGTATAGTTATCTATGAAGTTGCTGAAGATGGTGCACTCAAGTTATTAGGGTTTGAGCCAACAAAAGGAGCAACTCCAAGAAATTTCACCTTGAGTCCTAATGAAGATTTTTTACTTGTTGCTAATAAGGATGCAAACAATATTGTATCCTTTAAGAGAGATGCTGCAAGTGGTGGTTTAGAATATGTTTCAACAGTAGATGCACCTGCTCCTGTTTGTCTGTTATTCTAAAAGCTTGGCAAATATTCTTATCTTCTGTCTCAGAAGATAAGAATATTTAAACCGAGTTGATATGAATAGATTTTTCTGCACAACAATCTTTTTGATTGCTTTTCTTAACCTTAATGCCCAGTCTTCCTTAGAAGAAATACTGCCAGTTCGAGAGCGCAGTGCCTTCATAGACAAAGTCTTAGAATATCGGATAGATAGTCTGTTACCTGAACTTATGGATAGGGAAGGATTGGATATGTGGGTTATTATCTCTAGAGAGTATAATGAAGATCCAGTCATGGAGACTATGCTCCCTAGTCAGTGGCTTTCTGCACGCCGACGAACCATTCTGGTGTTTTCAAGGAATTCAGATGCCAGCATGGATAAAATTGCTATTGCTCGATATAACGTTGGGAAACTACTACAGGGTGAGTGGAATATTGATGTTTTTCCAGACCAGTGGGATGCTTTAGTAGAGATCATAAATGCTAGAAATCCAAGTACTATAGGGATGAATTTTTCCGAAGATTTTGGACTCGCTGATGGTCTTGTTTATTCTGAGCAAAAGGCCTTCATGGAAAAGTTGCCCGTAAAATATCACGATCGAGTTGTTTCCGCTGAGCGGCTGGCAATTGCATGGCTTGAAACGCGTTCAAAGATAGAGGTTGAAATCTATCCTACCATCTGTGCAATGGG
This sequence comes from Sphingobacteriales bacterium, assembly GCA_042091035.1. Lineage (GTDB taxonomy): Bacteria > Bacteroidota > Bacteroidia > Chitinophagales > Saprospiraceae > AM-2324. Next base: position 22,618 of record JBELIG010000018.1, read on the forward strand.
ACACGAGATATTACAGGAAGCATTTTCCGCAGCGCATATAACGCCAGGTGTCACAACAACAGACGATGTGATCTGGTGGTTGAGGCAAAGGGTTGTTGAGTTGGGACTTAAGACTTGGTTTCACCCTTCCGTATCCCTTCAGCGAACAAATATGGGCGACAATGCTTTTTTACGTTCTTTCGCTAATAGAGCAGAAGATGAGGTCATTCAAAAGGGGGATTTATTGCATGTTGATTTCGGGATAACTTACCTAAGGCTAAATACCGATCAGCAGCAGCATTTCTATATGCTTCGAGATGGTGAGACTGCTGTTCCTAAGGGTTTAGCTGCAGCTTTTAAAAATGGAAATAGGTTACAGGATATTTTAGTCAAGAATTTTGATGCTGGAAAGTCCGGAAATGAAATCCTGAAAGATGCGCTTGAGCAGGCTAAAAGTGAAGGTATACAAGCTTCAATTTACACGCACCCAATTGGCTTTCACGGCCATGCTGCAGGTCCCACCATTGGACTTTGGGATCAGCAAGGAGGTGTTTCAGGGAAAGGCGATTATCCACTTTATAAGAATACCTGCTACTCGATCGAATTATTTGCAGCTTCAGAAGTAGACGAGTGGGGTAAGATCGTTCGGATTATGTTAGAGGAAGATGGTTTGTACGATGAAAATGGCTTCCGTTTCCTGGATGGACGGGCAGAAGAAATTTATCCAATTCCTAGAACGAAATAAAGAAAAGATAAAAGAAGTAAGGACGCTTAAAGCGTCTTTACTTCTTTTGTTAATTCAGAGAGGGTATGCTTTGCATCTCCAAAAAGCATTTTGGTTTTGTCATTAAAGAATAGCGGATTCTGGATACCCGCATAACCGGGACTCATACTTCGCTTAAGGACAATGACATTTTTTGCTTTCCAAACTTGTAGCACAGGCATACCATAGATTGGACTTCCTGGACTATCTTCTGCAGCAGGATTTACCACATCATTTGCTCCAACTACTACGACTACATCTGTGTTTGGTAGGATATCATTGGCTTCATCCATATCCAATAATTTGGGATAGGGAACATTCGCTTCTGCTAGTAATACATTCATATGACCAGGCATCCTACCTGCGACAGGGTGTATGGCATATTTTACATCAACTCCGTTTTTGTCTAAAAGGTCTTCTAATTCTTTAACGGTCTTTTGTGCTTGAGCAACGGCAAGGCCATAGCCTGGAACAAAAACTACCGACTGTGAATAGAATAATTGAATAGCCATATCAGTAACAGAAATTGTCTTTGCTGTTTTTCCATCGGAATCAGAACCTATAACTGCTCCTCCTGCACTTCCGAATCCACCAATTATTACGTTGAGTAAAGAGCGGTTCATCGCTTGGCACATGAGTATAGTTAATATTGTTCCTGCTGCTCCGACAAGTATACCGCCTACTATCATCAGTTGGCTTTGGTAGATAAAGCCAGCTGCTGCTGCGGAGAGACCTGTCATTGAATTCAATAAAGAAATCACAACAGGCATATCTGCTCCGCCAATGGGAGCTACAAAAGAAAATCCGTAAATAAGAGTGATTCCAATGAAAATGAAAAATAGTGTAGATGAACCGCTAAAGAAGGACAAAAGAATGCCGAGACCTAGTACAGTAAACAGCATGACTAGGTTTAGTATACCGTGCTTGGGTAGCTTTACTTGACTGTCTTTTATGAGCCCTTGCAGTTTCCCGTAGGCTAGTAAACTTCCGGAGAAAGATACAAGGCCAATGAGTAATGCAAATATTCCGATTGCTAATTGAGTGCTACTCATTTCAAGGGTCCCTTGAAAATAGGGTAGAAGCTCCGTTGTGGCTAATAATGCTGCACAAGCTCCTCCAAGTCCATTCAGGATAGAAACGAGTTGTGGCATATCTGTCATTTTGACCTTGATTGCTGTTCTCCATCCAATCAATCCCCCTATCATTAGTCCACCAAATATCCATAAGTAGTTGTTGGGGGCGTCTTCCATTGGAATAAAAAGAGTAACCAAGACGGCGAAGGTCATTCCAAATGCTGCAAGCATATTACCCTTTCTTGCTGTATCCGGAGATCCTAAAAGTCTAAGGCCGAAGACAAAAGTTAGTACGCCAATCAAATAACTTAGATTTAATATGAATGTTGTTTCCATGATCTAGATTTATTTAGCCTTCTTTTTAAACATATCAAGCATGCGGTCTGTGACTTTAAATCCACCCACAATATTTATAGTACCCAATATGATACCTAGGAGTCCTAAAATTAGTCTGAGGTATTCATCAGCACCAGCAGTTCTAATGAGCAATATGGCTCCAATTAGCACTACTCCACTTATGGCATTGGCTCCAGACATGAGTGGGGTATGCAATATGGTGGGTACCTTTGAGATGACTTCGAATCCCAAGATTATGGTAAATATCAAGAGGTAGATGAAAAATAAATTTTCGTTGAACACGGCTATAAATTGTTCCATAACTAATCGTTTTTCATTGTTATCAATGCTCCCTGTACAATTGGGTCTTCAGGATTTAACTTTTTATCCTCTGCGGCATAGATATGTTTGAGCAAATTGAATATGTTGTTGCTGAAAAGTGTACTTGAATCTTGCGGCAACTTTCCTGCCAAGTTAGAATTGCCTAGAATCCAGACTCCATTATGATTGATAAGTTCTTTGTCTTTTGAAAGCTCACAATTGCCACCAGTGGAAGAGGCAAGATCTACAATTACAGAACCTTGTTTCATTTTTGCCACAGTTTCCTTAGGGACTAATATAGGTGCTTTCCGACCTCTGACTTGAGCAGTGGTAACTATTATGTCAGCATTCATAGCTCTATTTTGGACTTCAGCTCTTTGTCGTTTAATAAAATCTTCTGACTGCTCCACGCCATATCCTCCTGCTCCTTTATCTTCTACAGCACCTTCTACTTCAACGAATTTAGCACCCAAGCTCTCTACTTCTTCTTTTGCTGCAGATCGGGTGTCGAAGGCCTCAACTATTGCACCAAGTCTTTTTGCTGTTGCGATGGCCTGAAGTCCGGCAACACCAGCACCTAATATAAGTATGCGGGCAGGCTTTATACTTCCTGCGGCTGTGATCATCATTGGTATATATCTTGGGAGTATATTTGATGCCTCGAGTATTGATTTATAACCCGCCACGGAAGCCATGGAGGATAGAACATCCATACTTTGGGCTAAAGTGGACCTTGGAATCATATCCAAACTAAGTGCTTTTAGGCCTAATTCTGAAAGCTCTTTTTCAATGTCCTTGTTGTTGAAAGGTGCAAACATGGAGACTAGCAGGACGTCTTTTTTACACAATTTGTAACTTGCTAAGTCCAGCGGATGAATGCTTAGAAGGATATCAGATTCTTTTATGACTGTTGAGCGATCAGCAATGCTTGCTCCCTCGTCTTTGTAGGCAAGGTCTGGGAAAAAGGCATTTGAACCCGCTCCTTGTTCAATAGCGCATTCAAAACCCAGGGATTTCAACTTTTTTACAGAGGAGGGAATAATGGCTACTCTATTATCCTCAGCCTCTTTTATAACTCCAATCTTCATATAGTCAGTATCTTAGTTATACAATGGGTATATTTAGATAAACAGATTTCGATACTATATGTTTAGATAGTTGTAATTGACTTAGAGACATTTACACGTATTGTAATTTTTTTTATATTTTTGAGAAATTTTATAAATACAAGACTGTATGAAGTACGTAAGGTTATTTGAAACTCAAAATAGGTCTGAATTAATTCAGTTGAAATTAAGGTTCAATCAGGTGGATCTTGATTACCGAGTACTTTTCGAAAATACCTTGAATGTAGCGGATGCTTATGGATTAGGGGCAAGAGGTGTAATATTGGAAGTCTCAGAGGAAGATCTTGAAGTGGCAGAAGCAATCTTGTTGGATCTAGATCTTGTTCGGCTGAGTGAAGAAGAGAATTTCAATACATTTTTAAACTGGTATGACAATTTTAGCCAACGTATAGGCTTGTTGAAAGATACAGATTTAAGCTTTAGGCTAGTAATTCTAATAGTCTTTGTAGCTGTTTTTATTATGGGTATTGTGTTTCCTTTGCTATTGTTGTTAAGTTCGATGGAATAAAGATGGCACAGTTGCAAAAAAAAGAGGTTTTGGATGCCTTCCATACCCAACTTTCCAAGCGAATTTCAGATATAGAACAAAATCTGCTGAACATTGAGCAGTCAAAGGCACAAGAAACGAAAAGTAGTGCAGGAGATAAATTTGAAACTGGAAGAGCAATGCTTCAGGCTGAAGAGGACAAATTATTTGGTCAACTCAATCGAAATAAAGATCTCTTGCTAAAGTTAAAGGTAATCATACAATCTAATCTTAATTCTTCTTCAATTCGGGAAGGTAGTCTGGTCTTTTCCGACAAACAGGTTTTCTTTCTTGGTCTAGGCCTAGGTAAAGTTATCTGCTCTGGTAAGCAGGTGTTTTCTGTTTCTTCGGAAGCTCCTTTAGCAAAAAAAATATACGGCAAATCCGTCGGTGATTCATTTGAAATTAATGGTAAAGAATATACTATAGCTGATATTCTTTAAACTTTCAATTATAATTTAGAGTCCCTAAGTGTCATTTTATATTTATCAAAGCAACGTTTTACATTTCTGATTCGTTAAATATTATATAAAGTTAAATTTATATTAATACGTATAATCAGTTTGGTACCCTATCTTTTATTTATCATAAAGCAGCAATATGCTATTCAGAATATGGTAGATATGATTCTCCCCTTTGCTAACATTATAAGTAAGGTTAAAAAATGCACATTGATAGGTAAAATCTGTTAATCGAGGTGTAGTTCTACATGATAACTTAGCAATAGATATTTACACTGAATTAACAAAGAGTGAATTTTAAGTTTGTTTTGGTTTTGGATGGTGGTTAATTGTTTTGTAAAAAGCTCATTAAGAGCAAATTAATTTGGAAAATAGATCTTTTAAATAAATCATTCAAAAATGAAAAATTTTATAAAGCTTTTAGGAGTTTGCTTTTTTGC
>JBELIG010000223.1:0-5196 GCA_042091035.1 Sphingobacteriales bacterium
AAAATCTGTGCAAAATTAATAAATCATTCGGAATATTTATGAAATATTGGAAGATCACTTTCCGGCACAATTTTTTGGCTTCGGGCATAATCAAATAGGTGCTGAACAGCTGCCTGTCCTTCTTTGCCAAGATCAATAGAGAAGTCATTCACATATAGGTCTATATGCTTTTGTTGAACATCTTCTTCCATCTCCTGAGCATGCTGCTGAATAAATGCTTTTGGCTCTTCTGGATGGTCAAAAGCAAATGCTACTGAACGGCGAATAACCCGATTGATTTTTTCTGTAAGATTTGAGTCAAAATTTCTCCGGCAGAATATTCCTCCCAGTGGAATTGGAAGTTTGAACTTTTCTTCCCAGAATGCTCCAAGATCAATAATCTTTACCAAGCCTTTTTCTTGGTAGGTAAATCTGTTCTCGTGTATGATTAATCCTGCTTTATAAGTCTCATCAAGTACGCCGGACTCTATTTCAGAAAAAAGTATAGCTTTTTTATTTTGAATATCAGGATAGGCAAGATTTAATAAAAAGTGAGCAGTGGTAAGTTCTCCGGGGATGGCAACTGGTCCTTTTTTTATGCTGTTATGGTCTAATTTTTCTTTTGCAATCAAAAGGGGCCCACAGCCAAAACCTAGTGCTGACCCTGCATTCAGAAGGATATACTGTTCAAATACATGGGCATAAGCGTGAAAAGACAACTTGGAAATATCCAGTTTATCCGCTAAAGCCCATTCATTTAATTCTTTTACATCGGCCATTTTGACCTCGAATTCTAGGCCTTCCGTGTCTACTTTTTGATGGATCATCGCATCAAAAATAAAAGTGTCATTGGGACAAGGTGAAAACCCTAACGTCAATTTCATATCTTTGCAGTTGAAATAGAAAAAAATAGGATCGAATGATACAAGTTTTGTACGAAGATAATCATCTCATCGCAGTAAACAAGCCATGGGGTGTGCTGGTTCAGGGAGATCAGACGGGAGATCTGACAATGGCAGATTATGTGAAGCAGTATATAAAGGACAGGTATAATAAACCTGGAGCCGTTTATTTAGGGATTCCGCATCGACTGGATAGAGTAGTTAGTGGATTGGTGATCTATGCAAGGACCAGTAAGGCTCTTGAGCGGATGAATGCCTTGTTCAGAGAGCAGGAGGTAGAGAAGACCTATTACGCAGTAGTAGAAGAACTGCCAATTGAATGGAAGGATACATTGGTGCATTACATTGAGAAGGACAAGGCTAAGAATGTTTCTAAAGCCTATGATTTTCAAAGTAATAGAGCCAAAAATGCAAAAAGATCAGAGCTCAGTTATGAGGTCTTGAGTAATCTTGGAAACCATACGGTGTTGAAGGTCAATCCAAAAACTGGACGACCACATCAGATCCGTGTTCAATTATCAAAGGTAGGTATGCCTATCAAGGATGATGTGAAGTATGGGTATTCCAAGCGTAATAAGAGGGATGGGATTTATTTACACTGTCGCTCTATGGCATTCATGCATCCGGTAAAAAAGGAACGTGTAGAAATATTCGCAAATACTCCTGATGATCAGATATGGGATAACTTCAGTCATCTTTGGGAGGACTAATTAAATAAAATCAAAAACACTAACATGCAACAAGTTACAGTAATTGGAGCAGGTACAATGGGTAATGGTATTGCTCATGTATTTGCAATGAATGATTACAAGGTATGTCTAGTCGATGTATCAGCTGATGCGCTGAATCGCGCAACTGCTACCATCGAAAAGAATCTAGACAGAATGCTAAAGAAAGAACGCATTACTGCAGAGAAGAAAGCAGCAACCTTAAATAATCTTTCCACGTTCACTGCTCTTGAAGATGGGGTTAAAGGATCTTTTCTAGTTGTAGAAGCAGCAACAGAAAATATAGACCTAAAGCTTAAGATATTTAAAAGCATGGATGCACTAGCTGATGCAGATGCTATACTGGCAACGAATACCTCATCCATATCTATCACAAAGATTGCAGCTGTGACTGCAAGACCTGATAAAGTGATTGGTATGCACTTTATGAATCCTGTTCCAGTTATGAAATTGGTAGAAGTTATTCGAGGATATGCTACTTCTGATGCGGTATGTGAACAGGTGATGGATATATCACGAAAGTTAGCAAAGGTGCCTGTGGAGGTAAATGACTACCCAGGTTTTGTGGCAAATCGTATTCTTATGCCTATGATCAATGAAGCTATTATTACTTTATTCGAAGGAGTGGCAGGTGTAGAAGAAATTGATACAGTTATGAAATTGGGCATGGCTCATCCAATGGGACCGCTGCAATTAGCCGATTTTATAGGGCTTGATGTATGCCTTTCGATTATGAATGTATTGCATGATGGCTTTGGAAATCCAAAGTATGCACCCTGTCCTTTATTAGTAAATATGGTTACTGCGGGCAAGTTAGGTGTAAAGTCAGGTGAAGGATTTTATAAATATGTTGCAGGTTCAAAAGAACTTGTTCTTGCAGACAATTTTAAGAAATAATCAATGTTTATGGGGCTTTCGGGCCCCATTTCTATTTATATGCACTGCTTTAGTTCTGTCAGTAAGCGAACAAAAAAATGAATTAAGCAGGATAAAATACCTAGAATGTGGCATTTAATATAAAAAAGATGCACATTTGTTATATAAGTCGCTAAGCACCATATGACAGTAACATTATCAAAAATTCCCCCCAAGGAATTATTAGCTGTCATTCTCCTTGTGCTTTATCTACAATCTAAATTCATTATCTGAATATTTCCATTTTCAAATGGTTCAGGGTTTGTTGTATTAATAATCCTGCTTTGAAAATGAAAATAACCTTGGCCTTGCGCCAACCTGAAAACCAAATGTTTGTGATTAATCGGATCACATCCAAAAGAGGGCTTTTAACCCATTATACACATGACTACTATGAGAAATTAAGTATTCCGATTACTATCACCTTTATGATCAATAGGTTTGTAGATAGCTTTAAGGTGAATTGGTGGCCCTTCGGGAATTTTTCCCGAAAGGGCTTCTTTATTTTTATGAAGGAGCAAGCTAATCTATGTTTTTAGCTTAATTACTTTTGCTCATCCCACTCTTCCAGGTCTTCATATATGACCCCTTTATAGTCATCGATCTCTCGACGATCTTTCTTAGTAGGCCTTCCAATTCCTTTTTCTCTCATTTCTGATTTACCCTTCCCGACAAACCAGTGTCTGAACTTATTGAGTTCATCTGGAGGTGTAAGATCTTCATAACATTGAATAGCTAAAGGGGCTCCAACTCTTTTTTCGATCAATTTAATAACCTTGAATTCTAAATCGAAGCCATTTTTTTTGACTTGAACACGTTGGCCGACCTCTACAGTGGAAGATGCTTTTACAGAAACTTCCTCAATTCTTACCCGTCCGCCCTTACAAGCATTTGAAGCTAGCGTTCTTGATTTGAATACCCGCACACTCCATAGCCACTTATCTATTCTTATTTTTTTCATTGTTAAACGCGCATTTTGGATCGCTTCACTAAGAAGGATTGTAAAATAGGTTTGAATCCTTTATTGATATCAGCTTTGACATAGTCAATTTTGTATTGAAGACACTTGAGATATACTTCTTGTTGGAAGGCATGCATCTTTTCTTTGTAATATGCTTTTACTTGGTTCGATCTAAGTTTGACCTGATCTCCAGTTTCCATATCAATAAATTGGTAGGGTCTATTTTCAAAATCGAAATCTAGTTCTTTTGCCTCATCTACAACATGGAAAAGAATCACCTCATGTTTGTTGTGCTTGAGGTGTTGCAGTGCGGAAAGCATAGGCTGTAGATTCTCTGGATTCTCTAGCATGTCAGAAAAGATTATGACTAAGGATCGCCTTGGGATGCTATCTGCTATCTCATGGAGTACCTTTACTGCGCTAGTCTCTTTGTTTAACTTATCCGCATTGAGATTATCCTCCAGCTTGTTTAATAGCATATGAAAATGAGACGATTTGGATTTGCTAGGCCCATGATAGCGGATAGCAGAGTCAAATGTCGTCAGTCCAAAGGCATCGCGCTGTCTACTCATTAGATTCATGAGCGCGGCAGATGCTAGTGTGGAAAACCTGAGTTTATTGTTTTCTTCGTCTTTGGGGAAATACATGGAGGAAGAAACATCCATGACAATCCGACACCTAAGATTAGTCTCTTCCTCAAATTTCTTTGTAAAGAGCTTATCTGTTCTTGCATATACTTTCCAGTCGATATTCTTCGTAGATTCTCCTGGATTGTATATTCTATGTTCAGCGAACTCCACAGAAAAACCGTGGAAGGGGCTTTTATGAAGACCAATTAGGAAACCTTCGACTACTTGTCTTGCCAACAATTCGAGACTTCCAAAATCTTTTATTTCCTTATTGTTTACGATCACGATATTAGTTCTTGATTAGAATGCTAAAAAGGTAACGAAATTGAAGGTATTTCCGTTTATTTTAAGGTTAAAAAATATGCTTAAGCCTTATAGATTGCTTGAACAAGCCTCGATGTGAAAGATTCCTTGCGGCCCTTGCGTGAATAGCAATTCAATAGCGGATATGTTTTCTAGAAATCCAGTCTTAGCTTCAAATACCTGTGGATAAGGGATTTCTCTAAAAGTGGGGTCTGTAGTGTGTTGTGCAGGGTGTATTAGATTGCGTAAATCATCACAAGCAGAAATTTTAGAATCTTTATTGAGATAATTTGTTGTAGAACTGATCTTACAATCAATTTGAAAAGCTTCTAGCAACCAGCTTAAGATTTTAGTATTCAAGTCAAGTAGGGCAGGAGTCTGGCTTAGGATTATAGATTCCAACTCTTCAAAATAATGAATAAAAAAGGCTGTTTTTCCATAACTCGACTGTATTGCTCTGCACATTTTCTTTTCCCAGTTGTCATGATATGCAATCCTAACTTGGTCTACAGGAAGGCTATTGTTTTTACCTTTTAATAAGGGTACAGACATGTTCAGAGCGCCATTGGGGCTGCTTAGCACTGCCCGATTGCGATACGACCTTTTTTCATAAAACTCCTTAGACTCGATTTGAATTTCATCGTAGAACAGGCATTTACTTAGGTAATGCAAGTTGGGAAGAAAATGTGATTCTATTAGAGCTGTTTTTGAATGCACGATCTGTTTTTGATAAAAAATAAAAGCCCCATAGAGCGGAGCTTTTAATATATAGATTATTT
>JBELIG010000224.1:0-5181 GCA_042091035.1 Sphingobacteriales bacterium
TATACCATGCCTGACGCACGAGTATACCTGCTTTTATTTCTACAATGAGGGATATTGTAAACGAAGTTCTTCAATCTGATTATAAGTTGTTTAGTAGACAGCTATCTAGCTTCTTTAAATGAAAATTGGTACTCTAGTAGAACAATGTTGATACAATCAACAGGTAGTAAATCAAACAATCGAACAGCGTAGTTTCTTTCGGTAGTACAAATAGTATATTGACTTATTTCTTATAAGTCGCTCTTCAAATGTAAGTTATTTTACCAAAAAAATGTAAGACTTTGAACAAATAATAAAATATATGCAGCGAATAAAAAGCCAATAAAAACTAAAAAATAACCAAAAAAACCAAATAAGTTACCATATATCTAAACAAAACAAAACATACAACATATTGATAATCAACATACTATAAGGTCAGTGCTGAATAAATCAAGCTTCCAAAACCTCAAGTATTTCAAATAAGTATGGCTGTGTTTTAGCCAGCGAAAAAAAGATATTTTTCCTTCAAATGAGGGATAATCTCATTTAAGTCAAAGAAAAAAAACCTTGCATCTAAAAACTTGGTTTAAAGCTTTTTAGATTCACAGAGTTAGAAACGTCGCCTATTTTTATTCCTATAATATTATAAATACCATCGCTTGCAATACTATCTATACTAAGCACCTCATCGTAATCCCAAGGATTAGACCAATCAAGATCTTCATCAGCTGCTATAAATTTCCAAGAATCGTTGTTCGGAAAATGATCAATCAATTGAAGTATTGCCTTTCGTATTAAAATAATATCCAGTGTAGTTATAGTATTGGAATTATTGACATCGGCTGCAATACGCTTATAAGGCGAATCCAAGGATTGGACACCTAAAATATGCCTTGTGATTAAAGCCATATCGAGTGTAGTAACACCATTGGTTAAATAATCAGTATAGCTTACATCAATATTTGCAGCAGAACCATTTAAGATATTTTGCTCAAAAATGTAAGACCCATCCTCTATAGTATACGTGGATAAATACCCTTGATTAATATTAATTGAAACACCTTCTATCAGGTTTTGATTTTCAGTAAAAACAAAACCCGATAAAGAATGATAAATACCTGTACCTAAAGTGTCATTGGGATCAAGAACTGATACCTCAAAAGAACAGGATAAGGTATCCCCATATTCATTTATCACTTGATAAGTATTCGATGTAGTCCCCACGGGAAATTCTTCACCAGAGCTTAATCCCTCATTCAAAAATAAATCTCCGTCACAAAGGCCTCCTATATAAGGTTCATCATAGATCACTTGGACTGCACAACAAGATTCATCAATATTAACCACTATATTCTCCGGGCATTCCAAAGTCATAGCACAAGGTTGATAAGACTCTAAATAATGAAGTATATTCTTCTTAAGGTTTAATGATTCATATAATGGGATATGCCATTGGGTACTGGTCAAGCTGCCAAAAAGTACGAGTCCGTCACCCCAAAATTTTTCAGCCAAAACAGGTCGCTCCAATATACTAGTGTCCTTAATGATCGTGTGAATATAATCTCCTGAAATATATGCATGCGCAAAGTAATCTCCTGTATAGCTAGCAAGTACATCTTGCTCAGGACCCTGGAGAATCAAATGATTATCATCCACAAATTCAACCTGGGTGATGTAATCCGGTCCATAATTCAAGATTGTATTCTCAAAACCTAAATCAATATTACCACCCTCATTAGGAGCAGCATTTAGGAACAAGCGCCCTCCATTATAAACCCAAGACTCTATAGCTGGACTATTAGTGTCTAAGAAATCCTTGAAGGCTAAAGCACCATCATCACTACCGTCTATTACAACAATAGAAACTGATTCATTGAACACACTATTTATATCAATTAATTCCATGAATCCTTGCGTCCAGCCATCTATACCAAAAACAGCATTCATTAAACCAACGTTCGAGTATTCATTGGTTTGAGTCCAAGGTTCACCTAAATAAGATCTTAAATAGTATCTTGAAGAATCCGATGAAGCCTCTATAGATTTGGCTTCAGTAGCTTTTAATGAATAAGACAGTACTTCTGAAGTACTATTGAAAGTCTGAGCATTCAAACTAGAAACCAAAAGCATAAATGCACATACAACTTGTGTACCTCTCCAGTTAATTTTTTTACTGATGCATAGAGGTGAATCAATAAAAAAAAGACATTCTTTTATTCGCATTGTTTGAGATTGAGGAAAAAATAAATATATCTGGTCAATTGAACTATGCACACTTCAGCATAAAAAATTACTGGAATTTAAATCAACTGATAGATATCTATAATTGTGAACTAAAAACAATGGGATGCGTGGAATGAAACTAACGGCTTGTGGGAATGCAGGTAATCAACCATTAGGGTCGCTTTTTCAAAAACGATTCAAAGATATATAATTATCTGAAAATCAAAACAAAAAAAAAGGAAAGGCATAAAGCCTTTCCTTTTTTAATGTATATCTATTGTCCGGGTTTCTGAAAACCCCCGATACTCCAAGGTGTAGTTTAATAAACCTTTTCCCTTAAACTCATTAAGGTCTATCGTATGGAGTCCCTTGTCAAACTCATCTCGCATTGTTCGAATTACTTTACCATTAATGTCCATAAAAATAATAGCTGCAAATGTTGCCTCATGGAGATAAAAACTGACAGATTCAGTATCTGCATCGGATAATTCACTCGAGCAATCATCACATACTAAGCCCGTATCAAGCAGGAAGTCTGGACTCATCTGTGCATTTATAGCGTTCATAAGCAAGAAGCTAAAGAGAATAAAGATGAAGAACTTTATCACCTTTTTTGTGCCAGAAAAACTAGCAATACCATGCTCGCTTTGCTGAAAGGTATCTTTTTCTGAAAATAATTTTGGATGTGTCATTTAAGAAAGATTTAGGATTATAAAACATATGTATGAGATATTCAAAATACAGAACCTCAAACTTGAGGGCCAATGGTTTTATGACTATTCAAACTAATAAAAAGAGTAGCTAAGAGAAAAGAACATAAGCAAGGACTGCATATGCCTAAAGGAATATTTAAGGTTCATGATTAAGTATGTTAAGTATATACACATTATAAAAATGTGCAGTTTTGGATATAGTATAAATATATATAAAATTAATAAGAAATAAAACTATACCATTGAACCATTAGTATCACTTCCAGTAGTTTAACACCTAATAAAAAAGCCACCCCTCTATACAGAGGAGTGGCTATCCAAAAACCGATTATTATCAAATAAAGGAAGAGGAGGATTTAATTCCTCTTCCAATTATAATTTTATTCGATGATAATCATTTTCTTGGTTGCTGTAAATCCATCAGCTTCTAGTGTGTAGTATAGTACACCAGTTGCATTTAGGTCCTTAACGATTACCTCGTTATAACCTGCAGCATAGTCACCATCTACTACTCTAAGAGTTTGACCAGAAACAGACATGATTGACAACTTAGCTTTACCAGCGTCAGCCATTTCGAAACCAATAGTGGTTGCACCCTTGAATGGGTTAGGCTCATTTTGGTAAAGTGCAAATGAAGCTCCAGCTTTTCCGTTGAAAGAAAGCTCTACAGACTCAATTCCTTGAGCAGTATACGCCTCAGCTGCAGTATATCTAGAGTTTATAGATAATACGTTGCTTAGTTGAACATCAGCATTAGCTTTGAATGTAGCACTGAACAATTCGTCACCTGCAAGGTTACGGATTTCCATGTCATTCCAGCTCGCAGTAATTGCGTTACTCATAATTCCGAAGTTTTCAGCTTTCGCTACACCATCGTTGATAGAAATCAACTCAAGTCCTTCGTGGTTAAGTGTGAACTGGTAACCTGATACCTGAGCATCAGTTGTAAATGTTACAGTTACTTCTTGACCAGCTCTTACAAGCTCATTATCAGCATTGATCTGGATAGATCTTTCAGTACGATTCTCAGCAGGACTCATGAAGTTAGCTTGAGCAGATCCGTTAACATCACCAACTTTAACACCAGTGAAATCAACATCAATCTGAGCATCAGCTAGGTTGTTAATATTAACAACTTCAGGGAATCCCCATGGGTTCATTGCATCAGCAAATACGTGATCTGCATCAACAAATCTCCAAGATGTATTGTTCGGGAAGCTATCGTCAATCTGAAGAATAACTTTACGAATTGCAACTGCATCTAATGTAGTTACTGTGTTCGTATTGTTTGCATCAGCAGCGATCATCTGATAAGGACTTGTAAATGGAGCAATTCCTAAGATATGACGTGTTACAAGAACGATGTCATAAGTAGTTACACCATTATCAGCCTCAGCATCTAGACTTGGTACTACAGAGTAGTCACCACCAGTTGCAAGATCAAAGTTGAATGAACCTGTTGCATCAGTTACCTGATTGAACAATCCACCATTGATATCAATCAATGCATCTTCGATACCTTCATCGTTAGTTGTTGCAAGAGCACCAGCTACAGTCAATGGAGCAGGAGCACAAACACCCATGTTATCTTGAACAGTAAGTGTTACTGTTGCAAAATCTTGATTACCTGCATCATCAGTTACCCATACTTCTAGAGTATTAGCTCCTAATTCATCACAAGTAAATTGTCTTTCAGTATCGTTAGTGTCTTGAGAGAAACTCAAAACAACACCTGAACAGTTATCAAATGAACCTATGTCGAAGTCATTAACATCAACAACTAGAGTCATTCCTGTAGACATAATTTCTGTAACTAACTCATCTGTTAAGTATGGTGTTGGATCTTTAGCATCAATTACTGTAATAGTAATTTGATCATAGCTATAGTTTCCACAACCATCAGATACTGTATAGTTAGCAGTATATGTACCAGGACCAGCTTCACCTGCAGGAAGATCTGAAGAAGTAGTGATTGTAATGTCATCAGAACAATCAGTTACATCAGGAGTTGGTAGAGATACCGCAGTATCACAATCACCTTCAGTAATTTCAACAGTGAAATCTTCTACATCGAAAATTGGTGCCTCATTATCAGTTACTTTAATTACTTGAGTTGCAGTTACTGCAGCTTCATCTGGGTATACACACCAGTTGATAGCAGACCACTCACGAATAATTTTGTAACATGCATCTGGAACAACGTCAAACTGAGTATCAGTATGAGAAATTGCGATCATCTCACAATTATCACCTGAAACAGTTG
>JBELIG010000225.1:0-5175 GCA_042091035.1 Sphingobacteriales bacterium
ATTCAACCGTTATTTCTTTGTTTATATGTGAAACAAAATTTCTTATTACTTCTTTGGTTAGATTGATGTCAATATCCCTATTTACTAATGAAGATTGTGCAATTAGGGAAACTAACACTCCTTCGAGCTCTCTAATGTTGGATTGGATGTTGAAACAAATAAACTCTGTGACATCTTTAGGAAGGTCTACTCCTTCCTTCATCATCTTTGATCCAAGGATAGCCATTCTAGTTTCAAACTGCGGTGCTTGAATATCCGCAGACAAACCCCATTTGAATCGAGAAATAAGTCTTTCCTCCATTCCTTTCATATCCTTAGGTGGACGATCTGAAGTAAGAATAATTTGCTTACCAGACTGATGAAATTGATTAAATATATGGAAGAAAATTTCTTGTGTCTTGAGTTTATTTTCTAAGAATTGGATATCATCTACAATAAGAACATCAAGCATTTGATAGAATCTAAGGAAATCAGATACAGAATTGTTCTTAATTGATTCTATAATCTGATTAGTAAACTTTTCAGAAGATACAAAA
This sequence comes from Sphingobacteriales bacterium, assembly GCA_042091035.1. GTDB lineage: Bacteria > Bacteroidota > Bacteroidia > Chitinophagales > Saprospiraceae > AM-2324. Next base: position 537 of record JBELIG010000225.1, read on the forward strand.
AGGACATTCTTATCAGGAAAGTTATCTTTTACTTGATTACCGACTGCATGGGCAAGATGAGTCTTACCTAGACCTACATCTCCAAATATCACCAAAGGATTGAAGGCAGTTCCACCTGGTCGTTTAGCAACAGCGAGACCCGCAGAACGTGCAAGACGATTGCAATCACCCTCTATAAAAGAACCAAATGAATAATCAACCCTTAGCCTAGAATCTATATTAAGTTTCTTGATCCCAGGTATTACAAATGGGTTCTTGATCGCAGATTTATCTATAATAGCAGTATCTACTTTCTTCTGCTCAGAAGAATTACTCATTGGATGACGACCTACTCTCCGAGTATTACGGGAAGTGGATGAAACATTTTTATTCATTAGAATTTGATATTCCAACCTACCAGTCTCACCTAGTTCTTTTCTTATCGTTTTCTTTAGCAAGGATACATAATGTTCCTCTAGCCATTCGTAAAAGAATTTATTGGGTACCTGTATCGTGAGTGCCTCTTCTTTCAACTTTATCGGTTTGATTGGCTCAAACCATGTCTTGAAACTCCTTGCGTTGATATTTTTCTTTATAATATCTAAACAAGCGTCCCATACCGTTTCATGATTTCTTGTCATTATTTGGAAGTAAGAATGTTAACCAAATTAACTTGGTATAGTTTTAGTGTCAAGTAAGTCGAAAGGTGTATTAAAGGTATCTCCCAATGGGATTTCTTTTGAGTTGGTAAGGGTAAATTTGCAAGATTTTTTCACTGATTCCAAACTTAGTTTTTTTAAAGAATGGGGAAAAAAAAACACATATAAAAAGGAACCAAATAACGAACTACTAACAAATACTAACATTTCAACACTTAGACTTACTATCTTTTGTAGTTATCAACAAAATAAACAATTTTGTTGATAACTACCATAAAAGTACACGCTCTTTATGTTTTTGATTGTGGAAAAAAATAAACAATTTTCCTTAAAAAAAATTTTTACCTATTTAATAAATAAAAGTTTGCTACTACTGGAACCTTCTTGACTAAATTCATAACCATCTACTATACAGTTTTTTAAATCTTCAACAACTTCAATTCCTTTATCAACGATCATTCTAGCCATCACACCTCTCGCTTTTTTTGCACTGAAGGATATCACCTTTAATTTGCCATTACGCAGCTCCTTAAACTCTACATCCACTACCCTAGTGTTTAGTCCATCGAAATCCACTGCCTTGGCATATTCTTTCGAAGCAAGGTTTAGAACAACAGAATGCCCATGGTTAACAATAAGCTGGTTAATCTTTGCTGTAGTTTTATCCTTCCAAAAAGCATAAAGATTTTTGGAAGTTCCAATATTGATCTTAGTCCCCATTTCTAACCTGTAAGGTAGAATCAAATCCAAAGGCCTTAAAAGCCCATAGAGGCCAGATAAAATCAACAACTTATTCTGCGCGTACTTGAGTTTGTCCTCGCTCAAACTGAACGAATCAAATCCTTTGTATACATCTCCATTGAAGGCAAAAACCGCAGATCGTTTCTCAATCGAATCATCAAAAAGATCAAATCCCTTATTTCGACGCACATTCAAATCAGCTAAAGTTTCACTAATACGCATCAGATCCATAAGATCTGAAACATCCAGAGTTTTTAACTTATTATTTATAAGAATGGCCTCAGATTCAAACATCAATTCAGATCCTAAAATAGATGGAGCTGGAGATTCAAAATTCAAACTTTTTGCTGGTGAAAGTAATGATAACATAGCAGTAGTTTTAAAATGCGCGGCAAGTTAACAATAAATCGATGAATATATTAACTAACATATTCATATAAAATTTAATGATATTAAAATATTATTCATAATACACTTAAGCCCAAAAACAACTCAATATATTGAATGTCAGATATTTACATATTTACCACCAAAATTAAACACTGGTTATAGAAAAAAAAATTTGTGTTTAACATTCTTCTTACTTATCTTGCAATTACTTAAAAAGTAGTTTTTGTGTTTATTTGTTTGGGTTAGAAACCCTTGTTACATACAAGGGTTTTCTTTTTTCCCACAATTAAAAAAGCCAATCAGGATTGATTGGCTTTTTTAATTGCTAAGAGAATCATGTCTATCAGAATCCAGATCCGCTTGACGGTATAGCCTCTTCCGTTGGCTTAGGTTTTACCTCCCCTTTGATAGTAAGCTTTCGAGTTGGCTTTTCTTCGTTGGTCGTAAGAGTGATAGACTTCGAAAATTTATTCAAACGATTAGTAGCATATCTAACCTTTATCTGTCCAGTCTCACCAGGAGCTATAGCCTCCTTAGGCCATGTTGGAACTGTACATCCACAAGAACCTTTTGCATTTGTTATTACAAGTGGTGCTTCACCTGTATTTGTGAATTCAAAGTATCTGTATGGATCTGAATCTTGTTCAATTACACCATAATCAACTACCACAGATTCAAATTCCATTACTGGATATGTTTTTTGTTCTTCTACTTCATCACTCTTTACAGGAGCTTCAGTTTGAGCATTTAGAAAGTTTACAGATAAAATCAAAGCTGCAACTAATGGGAATATCTTTTTCATAATTATATATATACTGTTATTATTTCGCAATTAAAACTAAAACACTAAAATATCAAAATCATAGGATATCTAATAACTTAATCTTTGCAAAAGTTTAACAAAACTTAATAAATATCACAGCTTGCAATTTAATGTAGAGCAGGTACGAATTAGGGATTTACAGAATTTTTTTTTAGTTTTAAGGTACAAAGCACATGGCTTTGGTATTATATTCTGAAAACTCTACAGGAAACAAAATTTCCTATTGTTGTACAACTAAATTCCATTTTCATGTTTGAAATTCAAACCACCAGTTCCCCAAGTTCAAAAACGAAAATGATTGGCAAAGAAGAGGTGATCAATGATTTTAAGCTCTGTTGTGTAAGTAGAGAAGCCTCTCTGCTTGCTAGAAAAGAAGTACTTACTGGAAAAGCCAAATTCGGCATTATCGGTGATGGAAAAGAACTACCTCAAGTTGTACTTTCAAAGTTTTTCAATAAAGGAGATTGGAGATCTGGCTACTACAGAGATCAAACACTAATGTTTGCCCTTGGAATAAGTTCAATAGAAGATTTCTTCGCTCAATTATATGCAGATCATAATAATGACCCCTTCTCTGGTGGCAGACAGATGAATTGTCACTTTGCCACTCCTTCTATTGACAAAGATGGAAACTGGACAAATCACAAAGATATTTACAACACTTCTTCTGATATTTCTTGTACTGCAGGACAGATGGCAAGAGGTCTAGGGCTAGCAATGGCATCTAATATGTATAGGAATGTTGAGTCTCTGCAAGAAAAAAACAACTTCTCAGAAAATGGAAATGAAATTTGCTTCGCAACCATAGGGGATGCATCTACTTCTGAAGGTATTTTCTTTGAGACAATTAATGCAGCAATCGTAACAAATGTGCCACTGGCAGTATCTGTTTGGGATGATGGATACGGAATCTCTGTTCCCATTGATTTCCAAACCACCAAAAAAAGCATTTCAAAAGCACTAAAAGGATTTGCATTAGATGAATCTGGCGATGGAATGCATAGCCTCACAGCAAAAGCCTGGGATTATGAAGGTTTGATTGAAATGTATAGTGAAGGTGTTGAAAAAATAAGAACAGAGCATAGACCTGGACTGTTTCATGTTACAGAGGTAACCCAACCTCAAGGCCATTCAACTTCTGGCTCACATGAACGATACAAATCAAAGGAACGCCTACAATGGGAAAAAGACTTCGACTGTATCGTACAATTCAGAAAATACATCATTGAGAAAGGTTATGCATCAGATGATGAATTGAATGATATACAAAAACAAGCTAAAGATTATGTAAAATCTTGTAAAGAAAAAGCTTGGAATGCTTTCCAGGATCCAATTCAAGAAGATATTAAAACACTGGATTCTATTATAAAACCGTTGGCAAGTGCGAATGAAGCAATAAATAACTTTTACAAAGATATTCATGCTTTGATCAACCCTACCTTGGCTGAGATTTTACACCTTACCAAGCGAATAAAATATACTCTACTTGCCTTAGATCAGCATATTCCAGATGCACTAGAAAGCTGGATTTCGTCAAAAACATCAATCGGTGTTCAGCGATACCACACTAACCTATATTCAAGTAGCCCTAAGGCTGCGATCAATGTACCCGTGGTTCCTGCAGAATTCACAGAGGCTTCTAAACAACTGAATGGTTATCAAATATTGAATAAGTTTTTTGACCAGGCATTTGAGAAGTATGATAATATATGTGCATTTGGAGAAGATGTAGGACACATTGGTGATGTAAATCAAGGCTTTGCAGGACTACAAGAGAAATACGGTAAGGACAGGATATTTGATACAGGTATTAGAGAATGGACAATCATGGGACAGGCTATTGGCCTTGCTATGCGTGGAATAAGACCTATTGCAGAGATCCAATATCTAGATTACCTTTTATATGGCTTAGAGCCACTCTCCGATGATTTAGCAACACTAAGGTATCGATCGAACAATTTACAACAAGCTCCTGCCATAATAAGAACTAGGGGGCATCGTTTGGAAGGAATATGGCATGCTGGATCTCCATTAGGTATGATCATTA